>NZ_QTQM01000055.1:0-43115 GCF_003854225.1 Burkholderia sp. Bp8986
AGCCCGCGCCGACCACGAGTGCCAGTGCGAACAGCCAGTCGATGACCGACAGGCGCGCGAGGAACGGACGGTCGTCGAACAACGGCGCCGGATTCGGGGCCTGAACCGGCCCCGAACGGGAAGAGGAAACTTGCGTGAGATCCATGATGTTACCGGGTGGAATTCTCGGAATCGCCGCCGGCAGGCGGACGGGCAGTCGCTGCCGCACCGGCGGGCGCGGCGTCGCGCGGTGCGGCGCGCAAGGCGGCGCCGGCCGCGTCGCGCGTCTGCACGAATTCTTTTTCGAAATCGAAGGTCTTGCGGGCCGTGGACATCGCCATCACCACATCGACGCCCGAACCGGCATCCTTGAGCCAGAACCAGAGGCGCCGCTCGCGCACGTAGAACATCGAGAAGATGCCGGCGACCAGCAGCAGGCTGCCAAGATACACCAGATTCTTGCCGGGTGCGCGCGTCAACTGAAATACCGAAGCTTGCACCTGCTTGAAGGAGTCAAGCTGCAAATAGACCGGCGATCCATACAAGAAGCTGTCCGATAGCGCATTGATCGCGTTCTGCACGAAGCGGATCGTGTCGGCGCCCTGTTGGGCAGCCGGCTCGCCGGCGCGCTCGCGCGCGATCTGCCAGACCTCCCACATCGAACCCTCGAGCATGCGCAGCAGCAGGCTCGCCGCCTTCTCCTGCTCGGCCTTCGGCACCGAACGATCGATGAAGGTCGCCACCGCCTGGAAGCCGCCGACCGGCTGGCCGTCGGCGCCGCGGCCGATGCTGTCGTCGCTCGCCGCAAAAAGGGTCAGCACTTTGAACGCGCTGTCCTGCAGGCGGCCACGCAGCGACGCTTCGGTCGTCGGCAGCGAACGCTGCGCGAAGCGCGCGGCGGCGTCGGCACGCACGGCTGGATCCTCGAGCGCGGCGCGCAGGCGCATCCATTCGCCGATCGAATCCTGGCTGTCGGCCGGAATCCGCATGTAGCGGAACGGATCGTTCGGGCTCGCGCGCACGCCGGCGAGGAACACGCGCGTGCCGCCCATGTCGACGGGCAGCATGTAGTTGTTGAATTCGCGCGCCTGGCCGTCCTTGCCGCGAATCTTGTACTGCACCGACGGGCCGATGTTGTGGAGCTGCACCGGCTTCGACGTCTTCGCGCCCGAACCGAGCCGCTCGTCGAACGCTTCCTTCAGCGACGCCGTCTTCGCGACGCCGCGCACGTCCGGCTTGCCGTTCGCGTCGGCCATGTTCTCGACGTTGATCGCGCGGAAGTCGGAGAACTCGATCGTGTCGCCGTCGCTGCCCGGCATCTGCAGCGGCGCCGTGCTGCCGATCGTGCCCTTCACTGCGAAGGTCTTCGCGTTGCCGCCCGTCATCGGGTAGGCCGTCATCTCCATCTGCGAGCCGCCGTCCTGGAAGCTCGACTGGTAGATCGACACGCCCTTGTACGTGAACGGCTTGTTGACCTCGACGCGCGCCGGGATCTTCTGGCCCGTCTCGCGATCGATCACGACGATGTCGCTCGCGAACAGCTTCGGCATCCCGGTCGTGTAGTAGTCGACGATGAACTTGTTGAGCTGGATCGAGAACGGCAGGTCCTGGATCAGCGAGCCGCTCGGCTGGTTCAGGATCGCGGTCGACACGAACTGGCCTTCCGGCACCCACGCGTAGCCGCGGAACGTCGGGTTCGACACGGACAGCCGGTGGTCGGGCGAGATTTCGCTGATCGTCGCGCTCGTGTTGACCGGGCTCTTGCCGAACATCCACATCTGGAATTTGATCGGCAGGTTGCTGTCCAGCAGGCCGCCGATACAGATCACGACGATCGCAAGGTGCGCGGAGATGTAGCCCCACTTCGTCAGCGCGCCGCGCTTCGCGGAAATGAGCGTCGCGCCGTCGGTTTCACGCACGACGTGCTTGTAGCCGGCCTTGGTGACGAACGTGGCGAGCGTGGCCGCGACGGTCGCGCGCGTGCCGGACGCCGAGTATTCGGCCTTGTGGTGGAACGCGCGCAGGCTGCCTTCGCGGACCTTGTCCTTCCAGCTCTTCGCATCGGCAAGCATCTTCGGCGCATTGCGGATCACGCACAGCGAGATCGACACGACGAGGAAGATCAGGATCAGCATGAACCACCAGGCGCTGTACACGTTGTACAGGCCCAGCGAGCGGAAGATGTCCGCCCAGAACGGCCCGAACTGGTTCACGTAGTTCGGATACGGGTCGTCCTGCGTCAGGACCGTGCCGACGATGCTCGCGATCGACAGCACTACCAGCAGCGCGATCGCGAAGCGCATCGAGCTCAGCAGCTCGATCGCGCGCCTGGACGCACTTTGACCCGACTTCGACTGCAACCCCGACGTGGTAACGCTCATTCAAACTCCGACTAAGGGGAAACAGCCCCTACGCTCACTATGTTCGCTGCCCCAAGGGGGCGGTCAGCACGCTGGGGACGACCCGGCGAGTGCTGACAAAAAAGGGCGAGGCAACCGCAATCACGCGGCGCCCCACCCTTTTTCTTGTTCTGACGCCGGCCGCCCTTCGGGCGCCCGGTCATTCCATTCGCGACCGTCCGGTCAACGCAGGCCCGCGATGTAATCCGCGACGGCCTTGATCTCGTTGTCCGACAGACGCGCTGCGATCTGATGCATCGCCTCGTTGTTGTTGCGCGCGCCGACACCCTGCTGGAACGCGGTCAACTGGGCAACCGTGTAATCGGCCCATTGCCCCGACAGACGCGGGTACTGGACCGGAATGCCCTGCCCCGTCGGCCCGTGGCAGCTCGCGCAGGCGGGTACACCCTTTTCCGCGATGCCGCCGCGATAGATCTTCTGGCCGATCGGCACGGTCGCCGCATCGCGTGCGGTGCCGAGCTTCGTCGTCTGCGATCCGTAATACGCAGCGACGTTGCGCATGTCGTCCGCGCTCAACGCGCTCGCGAACCCGACCATCACCGGATTGGTCCGCGCCGGCCCCTTCGCGCCCGGCTGGGCCTTGAAGTCGTTCAACTGCTTGACCAGATAGTCGGGATGCTGGCCGGCCAGCTTCGGGAAACTGCCCGACGCGCTGTTGCCGTCCGCGCCGTGACACGACGCGCAAACTTGCCCGGCAATCGCCTTGCCGCGGTCCAGATCCGGCTTTGCCGCATCCGCCGCATTTGCCTCCGCTACGAAACCTACGAACCCTGCTGCAACCTGAAGCACCATCAGAGACTTGCACAGTCGATTCATTCGCACACCCTGTTTCGTCTTGTGGGAATTTGAGGTTCTGCAAAAAACGACGTCGACCAGTCTACCGCAGAAGCTGCATAAAAGCGCGAGGCAGGCGCCCGCAGCCCTTCGGCAAAACCGCCGTATTGTACAATATCGCGCTGAAAGCTCCCGCGCCTATCGGGGCTACCCCGCCTCCACCAAGCGGCTCGCGCCGCCCCGTCCCACCGGTTTCCCCCATGGCCTTTTTGCTCCACCAAGCCCGCTTCTACACGACCGTCAACCATCTGCGCGACCTGCCGCCGACGGTACAACCGGAAATCGCGTTCGCGGGCCGCTCGAATGCCGGCAAATCGACGGCGATCAACGTGCTGTGCAACCAGAAGCGGCTTGCCTTCGCGTCGAAGACGCCCGGCCGCACCCAGCACATCAACTACTTCTCCGTCGGCCCGGCCGCCGAGCCCGTCGCGAACCTCGTCGACCTGCCCGGCTACGGCTACGCGGAAGTGCCGGGGGCCGCGAAGGCCCACTGGGAAATGCTGCTGTCGTCCTACCTCGCGACGCGTTCGCAGCTGTGCGGCCTGATCCTGATGATGGATTCGCGCCGCCCGTTGACCGACCTCGATCGCCGGATGATCGAGTGGTTCGCGCCGACCGGCAAGCCGATCCACACGCTGCTGACGAAGTGCGACAAATTGACGCGGCAAGAAAGCATCAACGCGCTGCGCAACACGCAGAAGGGACTCGACGCGTACCGTGACCAGGGCGTGAAGGGCAAGCTGACGGTCCAGCTGTTCTCGGCGCTGAAGCGCACGGGGCTCGACGAGGCCCATGAACTGATCGAGAGCTGGGTGCGGCCGTCCGTTGCCGACGAAAAAAGCGAGCCTGTAGCACAATGAGCGGGCAACGCGCGGCCGGGACCGGCCGTGCGCACCTGACGGCACCTGCGGATTCGGCCGGCTCATAAAAAAACCCGCCGTTGAACGGCGGGTCAAACAGCCTAATCGAATAACGACAGGCACCCGCTCAGGGAGGAGAAGCGGGGAGCGGCACGCGACGCGTGCCGCTCGATCGCTATCATATACCAACGCTCTCGAAAATGACCTAAGGGTTCCGTAAGGTTCTTACTACCCTGATTTCTGCCCAATCGCCATGAGCTTCCATCCGCTTCACCGTCCGCGCCGGATGCGCCGCGACGACTTCTCCCGGCGCCTGATGCGCGAAAACCGCCTGACCACCGACGACCTGATCTATCCGGTGTTCGTCGTGGACGGCACCAACGAACGCCAGAGCGTCCCGTCGATGCCCGGCGTCGAGCGCGTGTCGGTCGATCTGCTGATGCATGTCGCCGAGCAGTGCGTCGAACTCGGCGTGCCCGTGCTGTCGCTGTTCCCGGCCATCGAGCCGTCGCTGAAGACGCCTGACGGCCGCGAAGCGGCAAATCCGGAAGGCCTGATCCCGCGCGCGGTGCGCGAACTGAAGAAGCGCTTCCCCGAACTCGGCGTGCTGACCGACGTCGCGCTCGACCCGTACACGAGCCACGGCCAGGACGGCGTGCTCGACGAGAACGGCTACGTGATCAACGACGACACGATCGAGATCCTGGTCGACCAGGCGCGTGCGCAGGCCGAAGCCGGCGTCGACATCGTCGCGCCGTCGGACATGATGGACGGCCGCATCGGCGCGGTCCGTGAAATGCTGGAAAGCGACGGTCACATCCATACGCGCATCATGGCCTATTCGGCCAAGTTCGCGTCGGCGTTCTACGGCCCGTTCCGCGATGCGGTCGGCTCGGCGTCCAATCTGGGCAAGGGCAACAAGATGACCTACCAGATGGATCCGGCGAACAGCGACGAAGCGCTGCGCGAAGTGCGCCTCGACATCGACGAAGGCGCCGACATGGTGATGGTCAAGCCCGGCATGCCGTATCTCGACATCGTGCGCCGCGTGAAGGACGAGTTCCGCTTCCCGACCTACGTGTACCAGGTGAGCGGCGAATACGCGATGCTGAAGGCCGCCGCGATGAACGGCTGGCTCGATCACGACAAGGTCGTGCTCGAATCGCTGCTCGCATTCAAGCGCGCTGGCGCCGACGGCGTGCTCACGTACTTCGCGCTCGATGCCGCGCGTCTGCTGAAAGCGCAGCGCTGAGCCGCGCGCCGGCCGGCACAAGGAAAAACGGCGGGACACTTCGGTGTCCCGCCGTTTTTTTTGCACCGTCCGGTCGGCGCAGCGGGCCGCCCGTGCGCCGACGAGCGCGCGTCACACCGTCGGTACCGCCGCTCGATCGAGGCTGCGCAGGAACGTCTCGGCCGCCTGATAACCGACCACACGGCCGATTTCGTTGCCGTTGCGATCGAAGAAGATGATGCCCGGCGGCCCAAACAGGTTGAAGCGCTTGAGCAGCGCCTGGTCGTCCGGATTGTTCGCGGTGACGTCGGCACGCACCAGGTGAAGCTGCGCGAGCCGCGCCTGCACGCGCGAATCGGTGAACGTCAGATGCTCCATCTCCTTGCAGCTCACGCACCAGTCGGCGTAGAAGTCGAGCATCACGGGCTGGCCCGACGTCTTCAGCAGCGCGTCGAGCTCGCGACTGGAGCGCACCGACGCGAACGCGGGCCCCTGCCCTCCGGTCGCCGCACCGGCTGCCGACGCATCGCCCGACGCAACCGTGCGCGCCGCGAGCACGGCCAGCGGCTTCACGGGGTCGTTGGAGCCCGCCGCAAGACCGACGAGCAGCGTTGCAGCCCAGATCGCAAGCGCAGCACCGAGGCCGCGACCGAGACGGCGCCAGATCGATGCGGCGCCGGCATGCGGCGTAAACAGGCCAAGCGCCGCAGCCGCGACGAGCAGCCACAATGCGGCGAGCACCATCTTCAGAGCGCCCGCGAGCACCGGCCACACGATCCACAGCGCGGCGGCAAGCAGCACGATGCCGAAGAACACCTTCACGCCGTCCATCCATGCGCCCGCGCGCGGCAGCACCGTACCTGCACCGATGCCGACGACGAGCAGCGGCACGCCGAGCCCCAACCCCATAGCGAACAGCGCAGCGCCGCCGAGCAGCGCATTGCCGGTGTGCGCGATGAACGCGAGCACCGCAAACAGCGGCGCCGTCATGCATGCGCCGACGACCAGCGCCGACAACGCCCCCATCGCGGCGACCGCGACGAAGTGGCCGCCCCGGCGCGCGCTCGAGGCTTCCGCCGCGCCGTTCTGCCAGCGCTCGGGCAGCGCGATGTCCTTGCCGGAAATCAGCGATACGGCGAATGCGGTGAGCAGCACGCCGAATGCACCGAGCACCCACGGGTTCTGCAGCCATGCGCCCAGGCTCTGGCCGACCAGCGCCGCCGCGATGCCCAGCACCGTATAGACGAGCGCCATGCCGACCACGTACGTCAGCGACAGCGCGAAACCGCGTGCGTGCGTCGCGCGCGTGCCCTGGCCGATGATGATCGCGGACACGATCGGAATCATCGGATACGAGCAGGGCAGGAGACTCAGCACGACGCCGGCGACGAAATACAGTGCGACGATGGTGAAGAAACCGTGCCCCTCGAGCAGCGACTGCGCGAAATCCGCGCTCGTGACCTTGTCGAACCAGCTGCCCGAAGCCGCCGTGCGATCGACCGGCGCGGCCGCGCCCAGCGCAGCGCCGTCGACCTTCACGACGTGCTCCGCAGGCGGATAGCAGATTCCTTCGTCGGCGCATCCTTGCGACGTCACAGCGAGCTCGAACGGCCCCGCCGCCTGCTTGACCGGAACATGAATCACGACCTCGTCGCGATAGGTCTCGACTTCCTTCTGGAACGTCTGGTCGAACTTCACATGGCCGGCCGGGAATTGCGGATCGCCGAGCGTCGCCTGCCCGCCCTTCACCGCGAACGCGAACCGCTCGCGGTACAGGTAATAGCCGCTGGCAACCTTGAAACGGACGTCCACCTGCCCCGGCGATTCGCTCGCGCTGAACTTGAATGCGACCGACGGATCGAGAAAATCGTCGGCCGCGCGCGCGACCGACAGGCCGCCCAGCACGAACATGAACGACATCAGGACTGCGAGGAACCGCAGCGCGCGCACGCGCACGGAAAGCGCCATACCGTTAAACATGAAATAGACGTTGAGTTTCGCTGGTCACCCACTGGCCGTACGCGGCCGTGGCCGTCCCCTGCCACGAGACGATTTCCGGCGTCTCGTACGGATGATGCGCGAGAATAAATCGCTCCAGTTCGAGCGAGCGGACGGGGCTCGTCTTGAACAGCAACTGGATCTCGTCGGCCGTCTCGACCTTGCCCTGCCAGTGATAGCGCGACTTGATCGCACCGAGCTCCGACACGCACGCGGCAAGCCGCGCGTCGAGCGCGCCGTCGGCGAGCGCCGCGGCCGTCACCGCATCCGGCACCGTCGTCAGCATCAATACCACCACCATACGCGCCCTCCTGACTGGCCTTTACCGGCTTCCGCCGCCACGAATCGCCCCATCGAGGGGCCTGCGCCAATAACTGCATATCGTAGCGCAGCCCGCGCGGCACTGCCGGCACCGGCCTGCGACAATCGATCGCAGCCGAGGCGCCGCCAAAAACAAAAAGGGCCAAGCAATTGCTCGGCCCTTTCGGATCCTGCTGCGTACCGGAAGCTTACTCGGCTTCTTGCACGTTTTCCGTTTCGTCGACTTCCGGACGATCGAGCAGCTCGACCAGTGCCATCGGTGCGTTGTCGCCGACGCGGAAGCCGAACTTCAGCACGCGCAGGTAGCCGCCCGGACGGTTCGCGAAACGCGGACCGAGCACGTCGAACAGCTTCGCCACCGAGTCACGATCGCGCAGGCGGTTGAACGCCAGGCGACGGTTTGCCAGCGACGGCTTCTTGCCGAGCGTGATCAGCGGCTCGACGACTTTACGGAGTTCCTTCGCCTTCGGCAGCGTCGTCTTGATGACTTCGTGCTCGATCAGCGAGTTGGACATGTTACGGAGCATAGCCAGACGGTGGCTGCTCGTGCGGTTCAGTTTCCGCAGACCATGACGATGGCGCATTTCAGTTTCCTTGATTCAAAGTTTTGATCCAGCTCTTCTATCGCACCTCTGGGGTGCACGGGCCGGTAGAGAAAAAAGCAAGATGCGGATTTTAAAGGAAAATCCGCATCTTTGCCAACTACTGCTACAGCCGGGCTACAACCGGGCTTACTTGTCGAGACCAGCCGGCGGCCAGTTTTCGAGCTTCATGCCCAGCGTGAGACCGCGCGAAGCGAGCACTTCCTTGATCTCGTTGAGCGACTTGCGACCGAGGTTCGGCGTCTTCAGCAGCTCGTTTTCCGTGCGCTGGATCAGGTCGCCGATGTAGTAGATGTTCTCGGCCTTCAGGCAGTTCGCCGAACGAACCGTCAGCTCGAGATCGTCCACCGGACGCAGCAGGATCGGATCGATCTGCGGTGCGCGCGACGGTGCTTCGGCAGCCGTTTCCGTGCCTTCCAGTGCCGCGAACACGGACAGCTGGTCGACCAGGATGCGGGCCGATTGACGGATCGCCTCTTCCGGGGTGATCACGCCGCTCGTCTCGATGTTCATCACGAGCTTGTCGAGGTCGGTACGCTGCTCGACACGTGCGCTTTCAACGGCGTAGCTCACGCGGCGAACCGGCGAGAACGATGCGTCGAGGACGATGCGGCCGATGATCTTGGCCGTGTCTTCGCCGTAGCGACGGACGTTGCCGGGCACATAGCCGCGACCCTTTTCGATCTTGATCTGAACGTCGAGCTTGCCGCCCTTCGACAGGTGTGCGATCACGTGATTCGGGTTGATGACTTCGCAATCGTGCGCCAGCTCGATATCGCCGGCCGTGACGACGCCTTCGCCTTCCTTGCGCAGGGTCACCGTCACTTCGTCACGGTTGTGCAGCTTGAACACCACACCCTTCAGGTTCAGCAGCAGGTTGACGACGTCCTCTTGCACGCCGTCAAGCGTCGAATACTCGTGCACCACGCCAGCGATCGTGACTTCGGTCGGCGCGTAGCCAACCATCGACGACAGCAGCACGCGGCGAAGCGCATTGCCCAAGGTGTGGCCGTAACCGCGTTCGAACGGTTCCATGACCACCCTCGCGTGGTTCTCGCCCAGCGATTCCACGGCGATGATCTTGGGTTTCAGCAAACTGGTTTGCATGGGCTTTCCTTTTCAATACCCTCGGCTCGTTACACCGATAAGGCTGACCGGTAACAACCAGAAAATAAACAGCCGAGGCCCCTCCTTGCATAACGCAATCGGGGTACCTCGGCCGTCAATCGGATTAACGCGAATACAATTCGACGATCAGGCTTTCGTTGATGTCGCCTGCGATTTCAGCGCGTTCCGGCATTTGCTTGAACGTGCCTTCGAACTTCTTCGCATCGACTGCAACCCAGCTCGGCATGCCGCCTTGCTCGGCCAGCGACAGCGCTTCGACGATACGCGCCTGCTTCTTCGCCTTTTCGCGGATCGCGACGACGTCACCCGCCTTCACTTGCTGCGACGGCACGTTCGCGACGACGCCGTTCACCGTGATCGACTTGTGGCTCACCAGCTGACGCGCTTCAGCGCGGGTCGAGCCGAAGCCCATGCGATACACGACGTTGTCGAGACGCGACTCGAGCAGTTGCAGCAGGTTTTCACCCGTGTTGCCCTTGCGGCGGTCGGCTTCAGCGAAGTAGCGGCGGAACTGACGCTCCAGGACGCCGTAAATACGCTTGACCTTCTGCTTTTCGCGCAGCTGCGTACCATAGTCGGACGTACGTGCGCCCGAGGTACGGCCGTGCTGACCCGGCTTGCTGTCGAGCTTGCACTTGTCGGCGAGCGAGCGGCGCGCGCTCTTCAGGAACAGGTCGGTGCCTTCACGGCGGGACAGCTTGGCCTTGGGGCCGATATAACGTGCCACTTTGCATTCCTTTATCAATCAGTCACGCGGACCGGAATCCGCGCTAGTTCGCGCCCTTTGGGGCGAACGGTGGGCTTAGTCAATCAAAAAAGCAACGCCCGTCGACGCTACGCGGCGACAGGCAAATGCGCCAGCACGAACGTGCCAGCAGCATTCTTAGATACGACGGCGCTTCGGCGGACGGCAGCCGTTGTGCGGAATCGGGGTGACGTCCGAAATCGCGGTGATCTTGATGCCGAGGCCATGCAGTGCACGCACTGCCGACTCACGACCCGGGCCCGGGCCCTTGATCCGCACTTCCAGATTCTTCACGCCATATTCCATCGCCACGCGACCGGCCGACTCAGCAGCAACCTGAGCAGCGAACGGCGTCGACTTGCGCGAGCCCTTGAAGCCCTGGCCGCCCGACGTCGCCCATGCCAGTGCATTGCCCTGGCGATCGGTGATCGTGATGATCGTGTTGTTGAACGACGCGTGAACGTGAACCACGCCTTCAGCGACGTTCTTCTTAACCTTCTTGCGAACGCGTTGCGCCGCGGTGTTCGAAGCCTTAGCCATTACGTTTTCCTGTAACTGTCAGTTCCGCTTACTTCTTCAGCGCTTGCGCTGCACGACGCGGACCCTTGCGGGTACGTGCGTTCGTACGCGTACGCTGACCGCGCATCGGCAGGCCCTTGCGATGACGAACGCCACGGTAGCAACCGAGGTCCATCAGGCGCTTGATGTTCATCGTCACTTCACGGCGCAGATCGCCTTCGACGATGAACTTGCCCACTTCTTCACGCAGCTTTTCGAGGTCTGCGTCGGTCAGGTCCTTGACCTTCTTCGAGAATTCCACGCCAGCTGCCGTGCAGATGCTGCGCGAGCGCGTGCGGCCGATACCGAAGATTGCCGTCAGGCCGATCTCGGTATGCTGGTGATTCGGGATGTTAACCCCTGCGATACGAGCCATTGTTTTTCCTCAAACAAAAAGCGCAAACAAACGCGCGGTCAGCCTTGGCGCTGCTTGTGGCGCGGATCCGAGCTGCAGATCACGCGAACGACGCCTTTGCGCTTGATGATCTTGCAATTGCGGCAAATGCGCTTAACCGATGCCATCACTTTCATGATAATACCCTTTTTTCAAATCACTTCGCCCGGAACACGATCCGCGCACGAGACAGATCGTAAGGCGTCAATTCAACCGTCACCTTGTCGCCCGGCAGGATGCGGATGTAGTGCATCCGCATCTTCCCGGAGATATGCCCCAACACGACATGGCCGTTTTCCAGCTTCACGCGGAAGGTCGCATTCGGGAGGTTTTCGATCACCTCACCTTGCATCTGGATTACATCGTCTTTGGCCATAGTCCTTGATTAACGCATTGGGATGTTGCCGCCCTTGAAGTTTGCCTTCTTGAGCAGCGACTCATACTGTTGCGACATAACGTACGACTGCACCTGCGCCATGAAGTCCATCGTGACGACGACAATGATCAGCAGCGACGTTCCACCAAAATAAAACGGCACGTTCCAGCGCAGCACCAGGAATTCCGGCAGCAGACACACGAAGACGATGTAGATCGCACCGGCCAGCGTCAGACGCGTGAGGATGCGGTCGATATATCGCGCGGTCTGGTCGCCCGGACGAATGCCCGGAACAAACGCGCCGCTCTTCTTCAGGTTGTCCGCGGTTTCCCTGCTGTTGAACACCAGTGCGGTGTAGAAGAAGCAGAAAAACACGATCGCCAGCGTGTACAGCAGCACATAGACCGGCTGGCCCGGCTTCAGCGCCTCCGCGACGTTATGCAACGTGTTGGAGATCCAGCTTCCCGACGGCTGACCCGTGCTGAACCAGCCGAGAATCGTGGCCGGGAACAGGATGATCGACGATGCGAAGATCGGCGGAATCACGCCCGACATGTTCAGCTTCAGCGGCAAGTGCGATGACTGGCCACCGTAGATCTTGTTGCCGACCTGGCGCTTCGCGTAGTTCACGAGGATCTTGCGCTGACCGCGTTCGATGAACACGACCAGGTAAGTCACCGCAGCGATCAGAACGACGATGATGATCGCCGAAATGATGCTCATCGAACCCGTACGCACCAGCTCGAACAGCCCACCGACGGCATTCGGGAACCCTGCTGCGATCCCGCCGAAGATGATGATCGAGATGCCGTTGCCCAGACCACGCTCGGTGATCTGCTCACCCAGCCACATCAGGAACATCGTGCCGGTAACCAGCGTCACGACCGTCGTCAGCCGGAACAGCATGCCGGGGTCGATCACGAGGCCCGGCTGGTTTTCCAGCGCAGCCGCGATACCGAACGCCTGGAAGGTCGCGAGCACCACGGTGAAATACCGCGTGTACTGCGTGATCTTCCGTTGCCCTGCCTGCCCTTCCTTCTTCAGCGCCTCGAGTTGCGGCGAGACGATCGCCAGCAACTGCATGATGATCGACGCCGAGATGTACGGCATGATCCCCAGCGCAAAGATCGTGAAGCGGGAAAGCGCGCCACCCGAGAACATGTTGAACATGCCAAGGATGCCGCCCGCCTGGCTCTGGAACAGCTTCGCCAGTTGATCCGGATCGATGCCCGGCACGGGGATGTGCGCGCCGATGCGATAGACGATCAGCGCCAGGAGCAGGAACATCGCTCGCCGACGCAGATCGCCGAATTTCGCCGTGCTTCGACCGGGTTTTGCAAGACTCGGGCTGTTAGCCAAGTACCTTCTCCGATGAATGCAAGTAACGACGCGCTACGCGTGTCACTCGGCGAACGAACCGCCAGCCGCTTCGATCGCAGCGCGCGCACCCTTGGTGGCGCCGAGACCCTTCACGACGATCTTGCGCTTCAGTTCGCCCGTCGCGATGATCTTTGCGCTCTTCGTCAGCTCGCCGACCAGGCCGGCTTGCTTCAGTGCGAGCAGATCGATTTCATCGACCGGCAGCTTCTCGAGGTCGCCCAGGCGCACTTCACCGACGAATTCCTTCGTCAGCGACGTGAAGCCGCGCTTCGGCAGACGACGTTGCAGCGGCATCTGACCGCCTTCGAAACCGACTTTGTGGAAGCCGCCCGAACGCGATTTCTGACCCTTGTGACCACGGCCAGCCGTCTTGCCGAGGCCCGAACCGATGCCGCGGCCGACACGACGCTTGGCATGCTTTGCACCAGCGGCCGGCTTCAGGTTATTCAATTCCATATCAACTCCTTGATCCGTAGGGCCGCTTACGCGATGACCTTAACGAGGTACGAGACCTTGTTGATCATGCCGCGGACCGCCGGCGTATCCTGCAGCTCGCTAACCGAGTTGAGTCGGCGCAGGCCCAGGCCACGCACGGTCGCACGGTGCGATTCGCGGGTCCCGATCAGGCTCTTGACGAGCTGAACCTTGACAGTTTTTTCAGACATGGTGACCACCCGGGCTTAGCCCAAAATATCTTCGACGGACTTGCCGCGCTTCGCCGCGATGTCTGCCGGGGTCGACTGCTTGCGCAGACCGTCCAGCGTGGCGCGAACGAGGTTGTACGGGTTCGTCGAACCGTGGCTCTTCGCCACGACGTTCTGAACGCCCATCACGTCGAACACTGCGCGCATCGGGCCGCCGGCGATCACGCCCGTACCTGCCTTCGCCGGAGCGAGGAGGACAGCGGATGCGCCATGCTTGCCGTGCACTTCGTGCTGCAGCGTGCCGTTCTTGAGCGGCACCTTGAACATGTTGCGGCGAGCTTGTTCCATTGCCTTCTGGACAGCGACCGGCACTTCCTTCGCCTTGCCCTTGCCCATACCGATGCGGCCATCACCGTCGCCAACCACGGTCAGTGCGGCGAAGCCGAGAATACGGCCACCCTTCACGACCTTGGTCACGCGATTGACCGAAATCATCTTTTCGCGAAGGCCGTCGTCGCGCTCGTCAGCCTGAACTTTCGCTTGCATCTTTGCCATGACGAATTCCTTCCTTAGAACTTGAGCCCAGCTTCGCGAGCTGCCTCAGCCAGCGCCTTGACGCGGCCGTGGTAGCGGAAGCCCGAGCGGTCGAAGGCGACGGATTCGATGCCGGCAGCCTTTGCCTTCTCGGCAATACGCTTGCCGATCAGCGTCGCGGCATTAACGTTGCCGCCCTTGCCCGACTTGTCGGCCAGTTCAGCGCGCACTTCTGCTTCGAGCGTCGACGCGCTGGCGAGCACCTTGGTGCCGCAGGGCGAGAACACTTGAGCGTAGATGTGCGTGTTCGTGCGATGCACGGCGAGACGCGCGACCTGCAGCTCAGCGATCTTGATACGCGTCTGGCGAGCGCGGCGCAGGCGAGATTGAGTCTTATCCATGATTGCGCACCCTTACTTCTTCTTCGTTTCTTTGAGGATCACAACCTCGTCGGAATAGCGCACGCCCTTGCCCTTGTACGGCTCCGGCGGACGGTAACCGCGGACTTCCGCAGCCACTTGACCGACTTGTTGCTTGTTGATCCCCTTGATCACGATTTCGGTTTGCGTCGGGGTTTCAGCCTTGACGCCTTCCGGCATCTGGTGCACCACCGGGTGCGAGAAACCCAGCGACAGATTCAGCTTGTCGCCTTGCGCTTGCGCACGATAACCGACGCCAACCAGCGTCAGCTTGCGCTCGAAACCCTTGGTCACGCCGTGCACGGCATTCGCGATGATCGCGCGCATCGTGCCCGACAGTGCGTTTGCTTCGCGGCTTTCGTCGACCGGCGACAGATTCAGCGTGCCGTCGTTGTTCGCCACGTTCACGAGCGGATTGATCGCTTGCGTGATGGTGCCCAGCGGGCCCTTGACGGTGATCGCACCGTCGGCCAGCTTGACTTCCGCGCCTTGCAGCGCGATCGGGCTCTTACCTACTCGAGACATGTTTCTCTCTCCTCGGCTTTAAGCAACGTAGCAGATGACTTCGCCGCCGACGCCGGTAGCGCGCGCCTTGCGGTCGGTCATCACGCCCTTCGGCGTCGACACGATTGCCACACCCAGGCCGTTCATGACCTGCGGAATGTCGTTACGGCCGCGGTACACGCGCAGACCAGGCTTCGACACGCGCTCGAGGCGTTCGATGACCGGGCGACCTGCGTAGTACTTCAGCGCGATATTCAGTTCGGACTTCGCACCTTCCGCCTTGACGGCGAAATCGTCGATATAACCTTCGTCCTTCAGGACTTGCGCGATTGCAACCTTGACCTTCGACGAGGGCATCGCGACCGATACCTTCTCGACCATCTGCGCGTTGCGGATGCGAGTCAGCATATCGGCGATAGGATCACTCATGCTCATTTACGTTTCTCCTATTACCAGCTCGCCTTGGTCAGGCCAGGAATCTCGCCACGGAATGCGATTTCACGAATCTTGTTACGCGCGAGGCCGAATTTACGGAACGTGCCACGCGGACGGCCCGTGATCGCGCAGCGGTTACGCTGGCGGGTCGGGTTTGCGTTGCGGGGCAGTTGCTGCAGCTCAAGGCGTGCTTCGTAGCGCTCTTCTTCCGACTTGCTTTGGTCTTCGACGATCGCCTTCAGCGCTTCGCGCTTTGCTGCGAACTTCGCGACCAGGCGGGCGCGCTTCTTTTCACGTTCGATCAGTGCCAGTTTAGCCACGGTAACCTCAGTTTCTGAACGGGAACTTGAAGCTGGCGAGCAGAGCCTTTGCTTCGTCGTCGGTCTTCGCAGTCGTCGTGATGCTGATGTTCAGCCCACGCAGTGCGTCGATCTTGTCGTAGTCGATTTCGGGGAAAATGATCTGCTCTTTCACACCGATGTTGTAGTTGCCGCGGCCATCGAAGGCACGACCCGACACACCGCGGAAGTCACGCACGCGGGGCAGGGCAACGGTCACGAAACGGTCGAGGAATTCGTACATCGCTTGGCCACGCAGCGTCACCATCGCGCCGATCGGGTAACCCTGGCGGATCTTGAAGCCTGCGATTGCCTTGCGTGCCTTCGTGACGACCGGCTTCTGACCAGCGATCTTCGTGAGGTCGCCGACGGCGTTCTCGATGATCTTCTTGTCAGCGATCGCTTCGCCAAGACCCATGTTCAGCGTGATCTTGGTGATGCGCGGCACTTCCATGACCGACTTGTAACCGAACTTCTCGATCAGGCCGGGCACAACCTTTTCTTTGTAAAACTCTTGAAAACGAGCCATTTTTTACTCCGCTGCGTCAGGCGCTCAGTACGGCACCGGTCGTCTTCAGGAAGCGAACCTTCTTGCCTTCCTCGACCTTGATGCCAACACGCGACGCCTTGCCATTCGCGTCGACCAGTGCGACGTTCGAAATATGCAGGGGCATCGTCTTCGCTTCCACGCCGCCCGTCGTACCCTTCATCGGGTTCGGCTTCACATGCTTCTTGACGAGGTTGATACCTTCAACCGTCACATGTTCTGCACCGACAGCCAGCACGACGCCGCGCTTGCCCTTGTCTTTGCCAGTGACGACGATGACTTCGTCACCTTTGCGAATCTTGTTCATCGCGACTCCTTACAGCACTTCCGGCGCCAGCGAAACGATCTTCATGAATCGTTCGCTACGCAGCTCACGCGTCACCGGCCCGAAGATACGGGTGCCGATCGGCTCAAGCTTGTTATTCAAAAGCACAGCGGCGTTGCCGTCGAACTTGATCAGCGAGCCGTCTTGACGGCGAACACCCTTGGCGGTGCGGACCACCACGGCGTTGTAGATTTCGCCTTTCTTCACGCGCCCGCGCGGCGTTGCTTCTTTGACGGTCACCTTGATGATGTCGCCAATGCCGGCATAACGACGCTTCGAGCCGCCGAGCACCTTGATGCACATGACTTCACGTGCACCCGTGTTGTCGGCTACTTCGAGCCGAGATTCGGTCTGGATCATGGTTTGTCTTTCCCAACTTAATCCGATTGCACCACCATGATGCATTCGGTCAGTCTTGGTCCCGTCAGCCAATCGGCTGCTTGGGTTGGAACAGCAGCGACGGCAAACGAAACCCGCCATCGCAATTCGGTGAATCTTTCGGACAGGCTGGCGCCAGTCCGCTTCCCCCACCAACTTCGCCCGCGACGGGGCTCCCATAAAGAGGGAAGACCAGGATTATAACAAATAACCCTGGTCACGCAAGCAAAAACTTTGCGATTTCAAGCACTTCGTGGCGAAGTGCTTGTTACTGCCTACTGCTCTGCCCGCTTAGATGACGCGAGCTGCTTCGACGAGGCGCGACACCGTCCAGGCCTTCGTCTTCGAAACAGGACGAGTTTCCTGGATTTCGACGAGATCGCCTTCGTTGCAGGTGTTCGCTTCATCATGCGCGTGGTACTTCTTCGAGCGCACGACATACTTGCCGTAGATCGGGTGCTTGACGCGGTGCTCGATCAGCACGGTGACGGTCTTGTCCATCTTGTTGCTGACGACCCGACCGACCAGCGTCCGCTTCAGCGAGGTTTTCACGCTATCGTTCATTTCTGGTTCGCCTTCTGAGTCATGACGGTCCGCACACGTGCGATGTCGCGACGAACCTTCTTCAGCTGGCTCGTGTTCGTGAGCTGCTGGGTCGCGAGTTGCATGCGCAGGCCGAATTGCGCCTTCAGCAGGTCCGCCAGCTCCTTGTTGAGCGCGGCCTGGTCTTTCTGGAGAAGTTCGGAAGCCTTCATGTTTTCTCCTTAGGCGCCGAGCTGGCGCACGATGAATGCCGTCTTCAGCGGCAGCTTGGCTGCAGCCAGACGGAACGCTTCGCGTGCCAGTTCTTCGGTTACGCCGTCCATTTCATAGAGCATCTTGCCCGGCTGGATCTCGGCGACGTAGTACTCCGGGTTACCCTTACCGTTACCCATACGCACTTCTGCCGGCTTTTGCGAAATCGGCTTGTCCGGGAAGATCCGGATCCAGATGCGGCCGCCACGCTTGATGTGACGCGTCATTGCACGACGCGCCGCTTCAATCTGACGTGCGGTCAAACGACCGCGACCGATCGCCTTCAGACCGAATTCACCGAACGACACTGCGTTGCCGCGCGTCGCCTTGCCGGTGTTACGACCCTTCTGCTCTTTACGATACTTTCTGCGTTTCGGTTGCAGCATCGTTATTCTCCAGTCTTGCCGTCTTCGGGCTTGCCGGCGCCACGGCGCGGTGCGCCACGACGAGCACCCGGAGCGCCGCCTTCGCCGTCACGGCGCGGACGACGGTCGCCCGGACGCGCATTGCGACGCGGACGCTTGTCTTCGGCTACTTCTTCGACCACCGGCGCGTCATTACGGCCGAGCGTGTCGCCCTTGTACACCCACACCTTGACGCCGATGATCCCGTAGGTCGTCTTCGCTTCCGAGGTCGCGTAGTCGATGTCGGCACGCAGCGTGTGAAGGGGCACGCGACCTTCGCGATACCACTCCGTACGAGCGATTTCGATACCGTTCAGACGGCCTGCGCTCATGATCTTGATGCCTTGGGCACCCAGACGCATCGCGTTCTGCATCGCACGCTTCATCGCGCGACGGAACATGATCCGGCGCTCGAGCTGTTGCGTGATCGAGTCAGCGATCAGTTGCGCATCGGTTTCCGGCTTGCGGATTTCTTCGATGTTGACGTGAACCGGCACGCCCATGCGGCGTTGCAGTTCCGTCTTCAGCTGTTCGATATCCTCGCCCTTCTTGCCGATGACGACGCCCGGACGCGAGCTGTAAATCGTGATGCGCGCGTTCTTCGCCGGACGCTCGATGACCACCCGACCGACCGAAGCGTTCTTCAGCTTCTTCTTCAGGTATTCACGAACACCGATGTCTTCCTGCAGCATCGCCGCGAAATTGTTGTTGTTCGCGTACCAACGCGAAGCCCAATTGCGGCTGACAGCCAGGCGGAAGCCAGTCGGATGAATTTTCTGTCCCATCGTATGGCTCCTTAATTCCCGACCGTCACAGTGATGTGACAGGATTGCTTCTCGATGCGGTTACCGCGGCCCTTGGCGCGCGCGGTGAAACGCTTGAGCGATGCCGCCTTGTCGACGTAGATGCTCTTGATCTTGAGCTCGTCGATATCAGCGCCTTCGTTGTGCTCCGCATTCGCGATTGCCGACAGCACAACCTTCTTCACGATGCCAGCCGCCTTCTTCGGCGAGAACGTCAGAACGTTCAGCGCCTTGTCGACCGGCAAACCGCGGATCTGGTCAGCCACAAGGCGCGTTTTTTGCGCCGAGATGCGGGCACCGCGATGAATTGCTTTCACTTCCATCTTGATTGCCCCTTATTTCTTGGCCTTCTTGTCGGCCGCGTGACCCTTGAACGTACGGGTCAGTGCGAACTCGCCAAGCTTGTGGCCGACCATGTTTTCCGAGATGTACACCGGAACGTGTTGACGGCCGTTGTGAACAGCGATCGTCAGGCCGATGAAATCCGGCAGAATCGTCGAGCGACGCGACCAGGTCTTGATCGGCTTTTTGTCGCGCGAAGCTGCAGCCGCCTCAACTTTCTTCAGCAAATGGGCGTCGCAGAACGGACCTTTTTTTACAGAACGTGCCATTGCCTACTCCTTAACGCTTGTGACGGCGCTGGACGATCATCGTCGTCGTGCGCTTGTTGCTGCGGGTGCGGTAACCCTTAGCCGGCGTACCCCACGGGCTCACCGGGTCGCGACCTGCAGCCGTCTTGCCCTCACCACCACCGTGCGGGTGATCAACCGGGTTCATCGCAACGCCACGCACCGTCGGGCGGATACCGCGCCAGCGGTTCGCGCCAGCCTTGCCGATCTGGCGCAGGCTATGCTCTTCGTTACCGACTTCACCGATCGTTGCACGGCACTCGATGTGCACGCGGCGGATTTCGCCCGAACGCAGACGAACCTGCGCGTAGACGCCTTCACGTGCCAGCAGCATGGCCGACGTGCCAGCCGAACGCGCCATTTGCGCGCCCTTGCCCGGCAGCATCTCGATGCAGTGGATCGTCGTACCGACCGGAATGTTGCGGATCGGCAGCGTGTTGCCTGCACGGATCGGCGCTTCCGAACCCGACATCAGCTGTTGGCCGACGGTCAGGCCCTTCGGGGCGATGATGTAGCGACGCTCGCCGTCTGCGTAGAGCACCAGCGCGATGTTCGCGCTACGGTTCGGGTCGTACTCGAGACGCTCGACCTTTGCCGGAATGCCATCCTTCGTGCGACGGAAATCGACGATACGATAGTGCTGCTTGTGACCACCACCCTTGTGACGCGTGGTGATACGGCCGTTGTTGTTACGGCCGGCGGTCGAGCTCTGCGAGTCGAGCAGTGCCGCGAACGGCTTGCCCTGGTGCAGGTTCTTGTTGACCACCTTGACCATCGCGCGGCGACCCGGCGATGTCGGCTTAACTTTCACGATTGCCATGATTACTTGGCCTCCGCTTCAAAGTTGATTTCCTGGCCGGGCTTCAGGCAAACGTACGCCTTCTTCACGTCCTTGCGGCGGCCCATCGAACGGCCGAAGCGCTTTTGCTTGCCCTTCTGAACCAGCACGTTGACCGAATCAACTTCAACCTTGAACAGCAGCTCGACAGCCGCCTTCACTTCCTGCTTCGTGGCATCCGGTGCGACTTCGAACACGACTTGCTCGTTCTTGTCGGCAACCAGCGTCGCCTTTTCCGAGATCACCGGTGCGAGCAGGACCTGCATCAAACGATGATCGTTCTTGCGAATCTCGCTCATGACAGCAACTCCTCGATCTGGGCGACCGCAGCCTTCGTGACCAGCACTTTCTTGAAGTAGATCAGCGACAGCGGGTCAGCGTAGCGCGGCTCGACAATCGCCACGTGCGGCAGGTTGCGCGAAGCCAGGTACAGGTTCTCGTCGACCGTGTCCGTGATGATCAGAACGGAGTCGAGACCCATGGTCTTGAATTTGTCAGCCAGCAGCTTGGTCTTCGGCGCTTCGAGGATGATGTCCTCGACGACCGACAGACGGCCTTCGCGGGCCAGCTGCGAGAAGATCGAGCAGAGACCTGCGCGATGCATCTTCTTGTTGACCTTGTGCGAGAAGTTTTCTTCCGGCGAGTTCGGGAAGATGCGACCACCGCCACGCCACAACGGGCTCGACGACATACCGGCACGAGCGCGGCCCGTACCCTTCTGACGCCACGGCTTCTTGGTGGTGTGCTTGACTTGCTCGCGGTCCTTCTGTGCGCGGTTACCCTGGCGAGCATTCGCCTGGTACGCGACGACGACCTGGTGGATCAGCGCTTCGTTGTAGTCACGACCGAACACGACGTCCGACGCGTTGACCACTGCACCTTCCTGACCATTTTCGTTCAGGAGCTTGAGTTCCATTATTTCGCCCCCTTGGTCTTGACGGCCGGCGTCACGAAAACCTTGCCGCCCTTCGCGCCCGGAATCGCGCCCTTGACGAGCAGCAGCTTGCGCTCTGCGTCGATACGAGCGATTTCGAGGTTCTGCACCGTCACCGTAACGTCACCGAGGTGACCCGTCATGCGCTTACCCGGGAAAACGCGACCCGGATCCTGCGCCATACCGATCGAGCCCGGCACGTTGTGCGAGCGCGAGTTACCGTGGGTAGCACGGCCGGAGGAGAAGTTGTAACGCTTGATCGTACCGGCGTAGCCCTTACCGATCGACACGCCTTGCACGTCGACCTTCTGGCCTACTTCGAAAAGATCAGCACCGACCACGGCGCCATTCGACAGCTCAGCTGCCTTGGCCGCGTCAATGCGGAATTCCTTGAGGATTTCACCGGCTTCGACACCGGCTTTGGCGAGATGACCTGCCAGCGGCTTCGTCACGCGCGATGCGCGGCGGGAGCCGAATGCAACCTGCACGGCCGTGTAGCCGTCGGTTTCAACAGTCTTGATCTGCGTCACGCGGTTGTCCGACACGTCCAGCACGGTGACGGGAATCGAATCCCCTTCAGCCGTGAAGATACGGGTCATGCCAACCTTGCGACCTACGAGTCCAAGGCTCATCATTTTCTCCATTCCCGACTGCGATTGGTCGGGGCTGATTTACAAAATGC
This sequence comes from Burkholderia sp. Bp8986, assembly GCF_003854225.1. NCBI lineage: Bacteria > Pseudomonadati > Pseudomonadota > Betaproteobacteria > Burkholderiales > Burkholderiaceae > Burkholderia > Burkholderia sp. Bp8986. The sequence continues at coordinate 22,036 of NZ_QTQM01000055.1, forward strand.
CGGGCACGCAAGGCCCAACTTTTTTACGCGAATACGCGAAAAGCCAAGCAGTATAGCCCGACTTCTCGATTTCCGCAAGCAATACAAAGACTTAGCACCACCCGACACGCCGGGAGGCGCCGAAAGCCTTACTGCAGCTTGATTTCCACGTCGACGCCAGCCGGCAGGTCGAGCTTCATCAGCGCGTCAACCGTCTTGTCGGTCGGATCGACGATGTCCATCAGGCGCTGGTGGGTACGGATTTCGAGCTGATCGCGCGACGTCTTGTTGACGTGCGGCGAACGCAGGATGTCAAAACGCTGGATGCGCGTCGGCAGCGGCACCGGGCCACGGACGATTGCGCCAGTCCGCTTCGCGGTATCGACGATCTCGGCAGCCGATTGATCGATCAGACGATAGTCGAAAGCCTTCAGGCGAATGCGGATTTTCTGTTGCTGCATGACGATTCCTTGAAAAGAGCGAGGCGATGTTGCATCGCCGGACACTAAAAGAACGCGAAACCTGTTGCCTGCGGGGAGCGAGGCGCCCGGTCCCGAACGGTACTTCCACTGCTAAGCCCGCGATTCTACACGAAAAATCGAAGCGGTGGTGTGCGTTTGTCAATATGGCAACGCGCACGCCACAAAGAAAAACCGGGTGCCAGATCGAACTGGACACCCGGTTTCGACGGTACGACTGCCTACCGTGGAATCGCGGACCCCGGAGGGATCCGCGGATCGTCGATATTACTCGATGATCTTGGCGACGACGCCGGCGCCGACGGTACGGCCGCCTTCGCGGATTGCGAAGCGCAGACCTTCTTCCATCGCGATCGGAGCGATCAGCTTCACCGTGATCGACACGTTGTCGCCCGGCATCACCATTTCCTTGTCCTTCGGCAGCTCGATCGAGCCCGTCACGTCCGTCGTACGGAAGTAGAACTGCGGACGGTAGTTGTTGAAGAACGGCGTGTGGCGGCCGCCTTCGTCCTTGCTCAGCACGTACACTTCAGCCGTGAAGTGCGTGTGCGGCGTGATCGAACCCGGCTTCGCCAGAACCTGGCCACGCTCCACGTCTTCACGCTTCGTGCCGCGCAGCAGGATACCGACGTTGTCGCCTGCCTGACCTTGGTCCAGCAGCTTGCGGAACATTTCAACGCCCGTGCAGGTCGTCTTCACCGTCGGCTTGATACCGACGATTTCGATTTCTTCGCCGACCTTCACGATGCCGCGCTCGACACGACCCGTCACCACCGTACCACGGCCCGAGATCGAGAACACGTCTTCCACCGGCATCAGGAACGCGCCGTCAACTGCACGCTCCGGCGTCGGGATGTACGTGTCCAGCGCGTCGGCCAGGCTCATGATCGCCACTTCGCCCAGCTCGCCCGTGTCGCCTTCCAGCGCCAGCTTGGCCGAACCCTTCACGATCGGCGTGTCGTCGCCCGGGAAGTCGTACTTCGACAGGAGTTCGCGAACTTCCATCTCGACCAGCTCGAGCAGTTCGGCGTCGTCCACCATGTCGCACTTGTTCAGGAACACGATGATGTACGGAACGCCAACCTGACGTGCCAGCAGGATGTGCTCACGCGTCTGCGGCATCGGGCCGTCTGCTGCCGAGCAAACCAGGATCGCGCCGTCCATCTGTGCCGCGCCCGTGATCATGTTCTTCACATAGTCAGCGTGGCCCGGGCAGTCGACGTGTGCGTAGTGGCGGTTAGCCGTTTCGTACTCGACGTGTGCCGTGTTGATCGTGATACCGCGCGCCTTTTCTTCCGGTGCCGCGTCGATCTGGTCGTAAGCCTTCGCTTCGCCGCCGAACTTCTTCGTCAGCACCGTCGTGATCGCTGCCGTCAGCGTCGTCTTGCCGTGGTCAACGTGACCAATCGTACCAACGTTGACGTGCGGCTTGGTCCGCTCAAACTTTTCTTTTGCCATGATTCTCTTCTTTCAAAAAATATCGGTTGGTAGCTGCAGATTTACTTCGACTTCGCGCTGATGATCGCTTCAGCAACGTTGCGCGGAGCTTCAGCGTAGTGCTTGAACTCCATCGTGTACGTTGCACGACCTTGCGTCAGCGAACGCAGCGACGTCGAGTAACCGAACATTTCCGACAGCGGCACTTCGGCGCGAACGATCTTGCCGCCGCCAACCATGTCTTCCATGCCCTGGACGATGCCGCGACGGCCCGACAGGTCGCCCATCACGTTGCCCATGTAGTCTTCCGGCGTCTCGACTTCGACAGCCATCATCGGCTCGAGGACGACCGGGTTCGCCTTGCGCATCGCTTCCTTGAACGCCATCGAACCGGCCATGCGGAACGCGTTTTCGTTCGAGTCAACGTCGTGGTACGAACCGAACGTCAGGTGAACCTTGACGTCGACGACCGGGAAGCCAGCCAGCACGCCCGACTTCAGCGTGTCCTGGATACCCTTGTCGACCGCCGGGATGTATTCACGCGGAATCACACCACCCTTGATCTCGTCGAAGAACTCGTAGCCCTTGCCTTGTTCGTTCGGCTCGAGCGTGATGACCGCGTGACCGTACTGGCCGCGACCACCCGACTGCTTGACGAACTTGCCGTCGACATCCTTCGCCGTCGAACGGATCGTTTCGCGGTATGCAACCTGCGGCTTGCCGACGGTCGCTTCCACGCCGAATTCACGCTTCATCCGGTCGACCAGAATTTCGAGGTGGAGCTCGCCCATGCCCGAAATGATGGTCTGACCCGACTCTTCGTCGGTCTGCACGCGGAACGACGGATCTTCCTGCGCCAGACGGTTCAGCGCGAGGCCCATCTTTTCCTGGTCAGCCTTGGTCTTCGGCTCGACAGCCTGCGAAATCACCGGCTCCGGGAACACCATGCGTTCGAGAACGATCGGGTTCGCCGGGTCGCACAGCGTGTCGCCCGTGGTCGCTTCCTTCAGGCCGACCGCAGCAGCGATGTCGCCCGCACGGACTTCCTTGATTTCTTCACGCTGGTTCGCGTGCATCTGCAGAATCCGGCCGAGGCGTTCCTTCTTGCCCTTGGTCGAGTTCAGCAGCGTGTCGCCCGAATTGACGACGCCCGAGTACACACGGAAGAAGATCAGCTGGCCGACGAACGGGTCGGTCATGATCTTGAACGCGAGCGACGAGAACTTCTCTTCGTCCGACGCCTTGCGCTCTGCTTCTTCACCGTTTTCGAGTTCGCCCTTGACCGGCGGGATGTCGACCGGCGACGGCAGGAAGTCGATCACGGCGTCGAGCATACGCTGCACGCCCTTGTTCTTGAACGCGGTACCGCACAGCATCGGCTGGATTTCGCACGCGATCGTACGGTCGCGCAGCGCCTTGACGATGTCGGCTTCCGGCAGATCGCCTTCTTCCAGGTACTTGTTCATCAGGTCTTCGCTGGCTTCAGCAGCCACTTCGACCATCTTTTCGCGCCATTCCTTGCAGGTCTCGGCGAGCTCGGCCGGGATGTCGACGTAGTCGAACTTCGTGCCTTGCGACGCTTCGTCCCAAATGATCGCCTTCATCTTGATCAGGTCGACCACGCCCTTGAAGTTTTCTTCCGAGCCGATCGGCACCACGACCGGAACCGGGTTCGCCTTCAGGCGCAGACGGAGCTGGTCGTAGACCTTGAAGAAGTTCGCGCCGGTACGGTCCATCTTGTTGACGAACGCGAGACGGGGCACCTTGTACTTGTTAGCCTGGCGCCACACCGTTTCCGACTGCGGCTGCACGCCGCCCACTGCGCAGTACACCATGCACGCGCCGTCGAGCACGCGCATCGAACGCTCCACTTCGATCGTGAAGTCGACGTGGCCCGGGGTGTCGATGATGTTGATGCGGTGTTCCGGATAGTTGCCGCCCATGCCCTTCCAGAAGGCCGTGGTAGCAGCGGACGTGATCGTGATGCCACGCTCTTGTTCCTGCTCCATCCAGTCCATCGTTGCTGCGCCGTCGTGGACTTCACCGATCTTGTGGTTCACACCGGTGTAAAACAGAATGCGCTCGGTCGTCGTCGTTTTGCCGGCGTCGATGTGAGCGCTAATACCGATATTGCGGTAGCGCTCGATAGGAGTCTTGCGAGCCACTTTGATCCTCTACTGGGATGACATGATGCAGCCCAGCTGCATCATGCTTCAACACAAACGGGCGAGGCGCCTGAAAAGCGCACCCGCCCGGAATTTATTTCCGCAAACAGCCCAGCCAGGCGCTTAGAAACGGAAATGCGAGAACGCGCGGTTGGCTTCTGCCATGCGGTGAACTTCATCGCGCTTCTTCATCGCGCCGCCACGGCCTTCGGCCGCTTCGGAGAGTTCACCTGCCAGGCGCAGAGCCATCGACTTCTCGCTGCGCTTCTTCGCAGCCTCACGCAGCCAGCGCATCGCCAATGCCATACGACGCGACGGGCGCACTTCGACCGGAACTTGATAGTTGGCACCACCAACGCGGCGGCTCTTCACTTCGACCACCGGCTTCACGTTGTTGAGCGCAACCGTGAACACTTCCAGCGGGTCCTTGCCACCCTTGGTCTGGATTTGTTCGAATGCGCCATAAACGATGCGCTCTGCAACCGACTTCTTGCCGGACAGCATCAGCATGTTCATGAACTTGGCAACATCAACGTTGCCGAACTTCGGATCCGGCAACACTTCCCGCTTGGGGACTTCGCGACGACGCGGCATGATTCTTCCTTTACTTGTTCAGTTGGAGCTGGTTCCAGCTCCGCGGCCACCAACAAACCCGATCACATCTTCACGACTAACCAGCTTGGCCGGGTGACCACTTACTCGACAGCACCGGCAATCCGGCACTCCCGCCTTGACCGCCCTGCGGCGATCCCTGATCAAAAACTGCTTACTTGGCAGCCTTTGCACGCTTCGCGCCGTACTTCGAGCGCGCTTGCTTACGGTCCTTGACGCCCTGGGTATCCAGCGAGCCGCGAACCATGTGGTAACGCACACCCGGCAAGTCCTTCACACGGCCGCCGCGGATCAGCACAACCGAGTGTTCCTGCAGGTTGTGGCCTTCACCGCCGATGTACGAAATCACTTCGAAGCCGTTCGTCAGACGAACCTTGGCGACCTTACGGAGTGCCGAGTTCGGCTTCTTCGGCGTCGTCGTGTACACACGGGTGCACACGCCGCGACGCTGGGGGCAGTCCTGCAGGGCCGGGCTCTTGCTCTTCGTCGTTTCCGACTGACGGCCTTTGCGAACCAGTTGGTTGATGGTTGGCATTGTTTATTCCTGAAATTGAACAAAATCTGCACATCGATTTCGGGCAAAGCGAGAATCGACGCACAGTTGACTTCCGAACCGGCGAATCGGGTGCGAGCTTTCGAACGCGACACGGCCCACCGAATACCGGAACCCAGCATGATATTCCGGAAATGCCAACTAAGTCAACGGCTTGCGTGATTTGCCAGCCGCGCGGGCGGTTTACCGGAAGGGTCGGAACACCTGTGTCACGCCGATTCGACGACGTCGATGATCTCGTCGCCGAAGCGTTCGAGCTTGCGCACGCCCATGCCGGGGATATGGCGCAGGTCGTCGATCGTCTCTGGCGCGTTGCGCGCGATTTCGGCCAGCGTCGCATCGTGGAAGATCACGTAGGCCGGCACGCCGTCCGACTTCGCGGTTTCCGCGCGCCACGCGCGCAGCGCGTCCCAGCGTGCGCGCTCGCGCGTGCCCATGCCGGCCGTCGGGTCGACGCGCGTGCCGCTGCGGCTCGACGACTGGCGCGTGCGCTGCGGCTTCACGTAGCGGCGCAGCGTGACCTTCTCCTCGTTCTTCAGCACCGGCTTCGCGGCCTCGGTCAGCATCAGCGCGCCGAAGCCGCCATGGTCGACCGCGAGATAGCCGTACGCGACGAGTTGCCGGAAAATCGCGCGCCACTCGGGTTCGGACAGCGATGCGCCGATCCCGAACGTGCTGAGCTGATCGTGGCCGCGCTGCAACACTTTCTCCGTGCGGCCGCCGCGCAGGATCTCGATCAGATGGCTCGAGCCGAAATTGAAGCCGCTCGCGCGCTGCGCGCGGAATACGCATGACAGCGCCATCTGCGCCTCGCGCGTCGCGTCCCATGAATCGGGCGGTTCGAGGCACGTGTCGCAGTTGCCGCACGGCTGGCTCGCCTCGCCGAAGTAGTTCAGGAGCCGCACGCGCCGGCACGAGATCGTCTCGCACAACCCGAGCAACGCGTCGAGCTTCGACGTCTGCACGCGCTTGTGCGCGTCGTCCGCATCGGACTCGTCGATCATCTTGCGCTGCTGGACGACGTCGCCGAGCCCGTACGCCATCCACGCATTCGCCGGCATCCCGTCGCGGCCCGCACGGCCGGTTTCCTGGTAGTAGCCCTCGACGCTCTTCGGCAAATCGAGGTGCGCGACAAAGCGCACATCCGGCTTGTCGATGCCCATGCCGAACGCGATCGTCGCGCACATCACGATGCCTTCCTCGCGCTGGAACATTTCCTGGTGCTTCTGCCGTACCTCGAACTCCATCCCCGCGTGATACGGCAGCGCGCGCACACCCTGAGCCTTCAGCCATTCGGCCGTTTCCTCGACCTTGCGGCGCGACAGGCAGTAGACGACGCCCGCGTCGGTCGTGCCGTCCGCGTTCGTGTGTTCCGCGCGGATGAAGTCGAGCAGCTGCGAACGCGCGTTGTCCTTCTCGACGATACGGTAACGGATGTTCGGACGATCGAAGCTCGACACGAACACGCGCGCGTCGTCGAGCGCGAGGCGATGGATGATCTCGTCGCGCGTGATCGCGTCGGCAGTGGCGGTCAGCGCGATGCGCGGCACCGACGGGAAGCGTTCGTGCAGCACCGACAGCTGGATGTATTCGGGACGGAAGTCATGCCCCCACTGCGACACGCAGTGCGCCTCGTCGATCGCGAACAGGCCGATCTTCGCGCGCTCGAGCAGGTCGAGGAAGCGGCCCGTCATCAGCCGCTCGGGCGCGACGTACAGCAGGTCGATCTCGCCCTCGCGCAGCGCGCGCTCGGTCGCCGCGGCCTCGGCGCCCGACAGTGTCGAGTTCAGGTAGGCCGCGCGCACGCCGACTTCGCTCAGCGCGGCGACCTGGTCCTGCATCAGCGCGATCAGCGGCGACACCACGATGCCCGCGCCCTGCCCGGCCTCGCGGCGCAGCAGCGCCGGGATCTGGTAGCACAGCGACTTGCCGCCGCCCGTCGGCATCAGCACGAGGCAATCACCGCCGCCGGCGACGTGTTCGACGATCTCGCCCTGCTGGCCGCGAAAGGCGGAATAACCAAAAACTTCGTCGAGGATTTCGAGGGCGCGGGACATGAGTGAGAACGAGGACGGCGGAAGGATGACCGCAATTTTAACAACCCGCTCGCGCAGCGCGCGGCGAATCGTGCAACGTTGGCCGATCGGACAGGGTTCGAGCGCGCGCATGACGGGCCTGCGCGACCGTGCGGCAAGCCCGTCATGCACGTGAACGACGGATAAAAAAAACCGCCCGGCGGACCGGGCGGTTTCGATGACAGCGAATACGGCAGCGTGAGGCGGCTCGCGCCGCCCGCGCTTATTCGGCTGCCGGGTGTTGCGGCTCTTCCGCCGGCGCGCTCGGCGTACCGAAGTCGAATGCCTCTTCCGCTGCGATCTGGTCGAAACGCTCGCGGTCGGACATCTCCTTCGCCTTGCGTGCCTTGTGGAACGCGAGACCCGTACCGGCCGGGATCAGACGGCCGACGATCACGTTTTCCTTCAGGCCGCGCAGATCGTCGCGCTTGCCCATGATCGCCGCTTCGGTCAGCACGCGGGTCGTTTCCTGGAACGATGCCGCGGAGATGAACGAGTCGGTCGACAGCGACGCCTTCGTGATACCGAGGAGCACGTTGTCGTACGAAGCCGGGCGCTTGCCCTCGGCGATCATGCGATCGTTCTCGTCCAGCATGTCGGAACGCTCGACCTGTTCGCCCGGAATGAAGCGCGTATCACCGTTGTCGGTGATCTGCACACGACGCAGCATCTGGCGAACGATCACCTCGATGTGCTTGTCGTTGATCTTCACGCCCTGCAGACGATACACGTCCTGCACTTCGTCGACGATGTAGCGCGACAGCGCCTCGATACCCTGCAGACGCAGGATGTCGTGCGGATCGGCCGGGCCGTCCACGATCATTTCGCCCTTGTTGACGACCTGAGCATCGTGGACCAGGACCTGCTTTTCCTTCGCGATCAGGAACTCGTGCTGATTGCCTTCGAGGTCCGTGATGACGAGACGCTGCTTGCCCTTCGTGTCCTTGCCGAACGACGTCGTACCGGTGACTTCCGCGAGAATGCCGGCGTCCTTCGGCGAACGCGCTTCGAACAGTTCCGCCACCCGCGGCAGACCGCCGGTAATGTCACGCGTCTTCTGCGCTTCGGTCGGGATACGTGCAAGCACTTCACCCACCTGCACTTGCTGGCCGTCCTTCACGGTGATCAGTGCGCCGACCTGGAAGCCGATCTGCACTGCGTGCTCCGTGCCCGGGATCTTCACTTCGTCGCCGTTCGCGTCGAGCAGTTTCACCTGCGGACGCACGCTCTTCGAAGCTTGCGAACCACGACGCTTCACGTCGATCACGACCAGCGTCGACAGGCCGGTCACGTCGTCGATCTGCTTCGCGACGGTCACGCCTTCCTCGACGTTCTCGAACTTCACCGTACCACCGTACTCGGTGATGATCGGACGCGTCATCGGGTCCCACGTCGCCAGCTGCGTGCCGGCCTTGATCGTCGCGCCGTCGAGTTGCAGCAGCGTCGCGCCGTACGGCACTTTGTGACGCTCGCGCTCGCGACCGAAATCGTCGGTGATCAGCGCCTCGCCCGAACGCGAAATGACGATCTGCTCGCCCTTCGCGTTGGTGACGTAACGCATCGTCGCCGTGAAACGCACGATACCGTTGCTCTTCGCTTCGACCGACGACGCCACTGCCGCACGCGATGCCGCACCACCGATGTGGAACGTACGCATCGTCAGCTGCGTGCCCGGCTCACCGATCGACTGTGCCGCGATCACGCCGACTGCTTCGCCGACGTTCACGAGCGAGCCGCGGCCGAGGTCACGGCCGTAGCAGGCCGCGCACAGACCGTAACGCGTTTCGCAGGTCAGCGGCGTGCGCACGCGCACTTCGTCGATGCCGAGGCGTTCGATTTCCTCGACCGCCGTTTCGTCGAGCAGCGTGCCCGATTCGTACAGCGTTTCCTGCGTTTCCGGGTTCACGACGTCCGCGACCGCGACGCGGCCGAGGATACGGTCGCGCAGCGCCTCGACGACTTCACCGCCTTCGACCAGCGCCTTCATCGCGACGCCGTTCGACGTGCCGCAATCGTCCTCGACCACCACCAGATCCTGCGTGACGTCGACGAGACGACGCGTCAGGTAACCCGAGTTCGCGGTCTTCAGTGCCGTATCAGCCAGACCCTTACGTGCGCCGTGGGTCGAGATGAAGTACTGCAACACGTTCAGGCCTTCGCGGAAGTTCGCGGTAATCGGCGTCTCGATAATCGAGCCGTCCGGCTTCGCCATCAGGCCTCGCATACCGGCCAGCTGACGAATCTGCACCGCCGAACCCCGGGCGCCCGAGTCGGCCATCATGTAGATCGAGTTGAACGACTCCTGGCGCGTCTCGTTGCCGTCGCGGTCCGTCACCGGCTCCGTCGACAGCTGCTCCATCATCGCCTTGCCGACCGCTTCCGACGTTGCCGACCAGATGTCGACCACGTTGTTGTAGCGTTCCTGCGCGGTGACGAGACCCGACATGTACTGGCGGTCGTACTCCTTCACCTTCTTCGCAGCGTCGCCGACGATCGTTTCCTTCTGCGGCGGCACGAGCATGTCGTCCACGCAGATCGAAATGCCGGCACGCGTCGCGAGGCGGAAACCCGACTGCATCAGCTGGTCGGCGAACACGACCGTCGCACGCAGACCGCACTTGCGGAATGCAGTGTTGATCAGGCGCGAGATTTCCTTCTTCTTCAGCGGCTTGTTCAGCACCGAGAACGGCAGGCCGTGCGGCAGGATCTCCGACAGGATCGCGCGACCGACGGTCGTCGCGTACAGCGAGATCTTCGGCACGAATTCCGGCGCGCCTTCCGACGTGTCCTCGTTGCGGACCATTTCGGTGATCCGCACGTTGACGCGCGAGGCCAGCTCGACTTCCTTGTTCTCGTACGCGCGGATCACTTCCGACACGCCGGTGAACGACAGGCCTTCGCCCTTGCCGTTGATCGCTTCGCGGGTCGCGTAGTACAGACCCAGCACGATATCCTGCGACGGCACGATCGACGGATCGCCGTTGGCCGGGAACAGCACGTTGTTCGACGCCAGCATCAGCGTACGCGCTTCCATCTGCGCTTCGAGCGACAGCGGCACGTGAACGGCCATCTGGTCACCGTCGAAGTCGGCGTTGAACGCCGCGCAGACGAGCGGGTGCAGCTGAATCGCCTTGCCTTCGATCAGCACCGGCTCGAACGCCTGGATACCGAGACGGTGCAGCGTCGGCGCACGGTTCAGCATCACCGGGTGCTCGCGGATCACCTCTTCGAGGATGTCCCACACCACCGGCGTCTGGTTCTCGACTTCCTTCTTCGCAGCCTTGATGGTCGTCGCGACGCCCATCACTTCCAGCTTGTTGAAGATGAACGGCTTGAACAGCTCGAGCGCCATCAGCTTCGGCAGACCGCACTGGTGCAGCTTCAGCGTCGGGCCGACCACGATGACCGAACGGCCCGAGTAGTCGACGCGCTTGCCCAGCAGGTTCTGACGGAAACGACCGCCCTTGCCCTTGATCATGTCGGCGAGCGACTTCAGCGGACGCTTGTTCGCGCCCGTCATCGCCTTGCCGCGACGACCGTTGTCGAGCAGCGAGTCGACGGCTTCCTGCAGCATCCGCTTTTCGTTGCGGACGATGATTTCAGGTGCCTTCAGCTCGAGCAGACGCTTCAACCGGTTGTTACGGTTGATCACGCGGCGATACAGGTCGTTCAGGTCCGACGTCGCGAAACGGCCGCCGTCCAGCGGCACGAGCGGACGCAGTTCCGGCGGCAGCACCGGCAGCACTTCGAGGATCATCCACTCAGGCTTGATGCCCGAGCGCTGGAATGCCTCGAGGACCTTCAGGCGCTTCGCGTACTTCTTGATCTTCGCTTCCGAGCCGGTGTTCTTCAGCTCGGTGCGCAGCGTCTCGACCTGCTCGTCGATGTTGATCGCACGCAGCAGTTCACGCACGCCTTCCGCGCCCATCTCGGCACGGAATTCGTCGCCGTATTCCTCGACCTTGTTGTAGTAATCCTCTTCGGTCATGATCTGCCGCGCCTTCAGCGGCGTCATGCCCGGTTCGATCACCACGTATGCTTCGAAGTACAGCACGCGTTCGATGTCGCGCAGCGTCATGTCGAGCACCATGCCCAGACGCGACGGCAGCGACTTCAGGAACCAGATGTGCGCGACCGGCGAGGCCAGCTCGATGTGGCCCATCCGTTCGCGACGCACCTTCGCCAGCGTCACTTCGACGCCGCACTTCTCGCAGATCACGCCGCGGTGCTTCAGGCGCTTGTACTTGCCGCACAGGCACTCGTAGTCCTTGATCGGCCCGAAGATCTTCGCGCAGAACAGACCATCGCGTTCCGGCTTGAACGTACGGTAGTTGATGGTCTCCGGCTTCTTCACTTCGCCGAACGACCACGAACGGATCTTGTCCGGCGAGGCCAGACCGATCTTGATCGCGTCGAAAACTTCTTCCTGTTGGACTTGCTTGAATAGATCGAGCAGAGCTTTCATTGCCTTCTCTCCGTAGTCCGATTAATTGCGGTCGAGATCGATGTCGATACCGAGCGAGCGGATTTCCTTCACGAGCACGTTGAAGGATTCCGGCATGCCTGCATCGATCACGTGATCGCCCTTGACGAGGTTCTCGTAAACCTTCGTCCGGCCGGTCACGTCGTCCGACTTCACCGTCAGCATTTCCTGCAGCACGTAGGACGCGCCGTACGCTTCGAGTGCCCACACTTCCATTTCACCGAAACGCTGGCCACCGAACTGCGCCTTACCACCCAGCGGCTGCTGCGTGACGAGCGAGTACGGGCCGGTCGAACGTGCGTGCATCTTGTCGTCGACCAAGTGGTGCAGCTTCAGGTAGTGCATGTAGCCGAGCGTCACGCGACGTTCGAACATTTCACCCGTGCGGCCGTCGTACAGGCGGACCTGGTTCTTCGACGGGTTCATGCCGAGCTGTTCCGCGATGTCGTCCGGGAACGCGAGGTCGAGCATCTTGCCCATTTCTTCCTCGGTCGCACCGTCGAACACCGGCGTTGCAAACGGCACGCCTTCGCGCAGGTTCTTCGCGAGTTCGAGGATCTCGTCGTCGGTGAAGCTTTCCAGGTCTTCCTGGCGGCCCGACTCGTTGTAGATCTTCGTCAGGAACACGCGCAGTTCCTCGATCTTCGCCTGACGCTGCAGCATTTCGCCGATACGCCAGCCGAGGCCCTTCGCGGCCCAGCCGAGGTGCACTTCCAGAACCTGACCCACGTTCATCCGCGACGGAACGCCCAGCGGGTTCAGCACGACGTCTGCCGGACGGCCGTCGGCCATGTACGGCATGTCTTCGATCGGGACGATCTTCGACACGACACCCTTGTTACCGTGACGGCCCGCCATCTTGTCGCCAGGCTGCAGGCGACGCTTGACCGCGAGGTACACCTTGACCATCTTCAGCACGCCCGGCGGCAGTTCGTCGCCTTGCGTGAGCTTCTTGCGCTTCTCTTCGAACGCGAGGTCGAACTGGTGACGCTTCTCTTCGATCGAGTTCTTGATCGCTTCGAGCGATGCCGCTGCTTCGTCGTCCGCGAGGCGGATGTCGAACCAGTGGTAGTGGTCGAGGTCTTCCAGGTAAGCCTGGTCGATCTTCGTGCCCTTCGCGAGCTTCTTCGGACCGCCGTTCGCGACCTTGCCCACCAGCATGCGTGCGAGACGCTGGAACGCGTCGCCTTCCACGATGCGCAGCTGGTCGTTCAGGTCGAGACGGTAGCGCTTCAGTTCGTCGTCGATGATCTGTTGGGCGCGCTTGTCGCGCTGGATGCCTTCACGCGTGAACACCTGGACGTCGATCACGGTGCCGCTCATGCCCGACGGCACGCGCAGCGACGTGTCCTTCACGTCCGAAGCCTTCTCGCCGAAGATCGCGCGCAGCAGCTTCTCTTCCGGCGTCAGCTGGGTCTCGCCCTTCGGCGTGACCTTGCCGACCAGCACGTCGCCGGCTTCGACTTCAGCACCGATGTACACGATGCCCGATTCGTCGAGACGGCCGAGCTGGACTTCCGCCAGGTTCGAGATGTCGCGCGTGATTTCTTCCGGCCCGAGCTTCGTGTCGCGTGCAACGACGTTCAGCTCTTCGATGTGGATCGACGTGTAGCGATCGTCCGCAACGACCTTCTCCGAGATCAGGATCGAGTCTTCGAAGTTGTAGCCGTTCCACGGCATGAACGCGATCAGCATGTTCTGGCCGAGCGCGAGCTCGCCCAGGTCCGTCGAGGCGCCGTCGGCCAGCACGTCGCCGCGCGAGACCTTGTCGCCCATCTTCACGATCGGACGCTGGTTGATGTTCGTGTTCTGGTTCGAACGCGTGTACTTGATCAGGTTGTAGATGTCGACACCGACTTCACCCGCGACCGCTTCGTCGTCGTTCACGCGAATCACGATACGGCCTGCGTCGACGTAGTCGACCACGCCGCCGCGGAACGCCTGGACCGTCGTGCCCGAGTCGACCGCGCAGGTGCGCTCGATGCCCGTACCGACGACCGGCTTTTCCGGACGCAGACACGGCACGGCCTGACGCTGCATGTTCGAACCCATCAGTGCACGGTTCGCATCGTCGTGCTCGAGGAACGGGATCAGCGAAGCTGCAACCGACACGATCTGCGACGGCGCGACGTCCATGTACTGGATACGGTCCGGCGTGACCATCATCGTTTCGCCGGCTTCACGCGACGACACGAGTTCGTCGATCAGCGTGCCGTTTTCGTCGATCGCGGCGTTCGCCTGCGCGATCATGTAGCGGCCTTCCTCGATCGCCGACAGGTAGTCGATCTGGTCGGTCACCTTGCTGTCCACGACCTTGCGGTACGGCGTCTCGAGGAAGCCGTACTCGTTCAGGTGCGCGTACAGTGCGAGCGAGTTGATCAGACCGATGTTCGGACCTTCCGGCGTTTCGATCGGGCACACGCGGCCATAGTGGGTCGGGTGCACGTCACGCACTTCGAAGCCTGCGCGTTCGCGCGTCAGACCGCCCGGGCCCAGTGCGGAAACACGGCGCTTGTGCGTGATTTCCGACAGCGGGTTGGTCTGGTCCATGAACTGCGACAGCTGCGACGAACCGAAGAACTCGCGGATCGCCGACGAAATCGGCTTCGAGTTGATCAGGTCGTGCGGCATCAGGTTTTCGCTTTCGGCCTGGCCGAGGCGTTCCTTGACCGCGCGCTCGACACGCACGAGACCCGCGCGGAACTGGTTCTCCGCCAGTTCGCCGACGCAACGCACGCGACGGTTGCCGAGGTGGTCGATGTCGTCCACTTCGCCCTTGCCGTTGCGCAGCTCGACGAGGATCTTGATCGTCGCGAGGATGTCGTCGTCCTGCAGCGTCATCGGGCCGACGATCTCGTCACGGCCGACGCGGCGGTTGAACTTCATGCGGCCGACCTTCGACAGGTCGTACGCTTCTTCGCTGTAGAACAGACGGTTGAACAGCGCCTCGACCGCTTCTTCGGTCGGCGGCTCGCCCGGACGCATCATGCGGTAGATCGCGATGCGCGCGGCCGTCTTGTCGGTCGTTTCGTCGACACGCAGCGTCGACGAGATGTACGGACCCTGGTCCAGATCGTTCGTGTAGAGCGTCTGGATGTCCTTGATGTCCGCTTCGCGCAGCTTCTCGAGCACGCTTTCCGTGACTTCGTCGTTCGCGCTCGCGATCACTTCGCCGGTGTCGCCGTCGACGACGTTCTTCGCCAGCACGCGGCCGAGCAGATAGTCTTCCGGCACCGAGATGAACTTGGTCTTCGCGGCTTCGAGATCGCGAATGTGCTTCGCGTTGATCCGCTTGTCCTTCTGGACGATGACCTTGCCATCACGATCCGTGATGTCGAAGCGCGCGACTTCACCACGCAGGCGCTCGGGCACGAACTCGAGTTGCGCGCCTTCGCCCATCAGCGTGAAGTTGTCGAACACGAAGAAGTTCGCGAGGATCTGTTCCGGCGTCAGGCCGATGGCCTTCAGCAGGATCGTGACCGGCATCTTGCGGCGACGGTCGACGCGGAAGTACAGGATGTCCTTCGGATCGAATTCGAAGTCGAGCCACGAGCCGCGGTACGGAATGATCCGTGCCGAGAACAGCAGCTTGCCCGAGCTGTGCGTCTTGCCCTTGTCGTGTTCGAAGAACACGCCCGGCGAACGGTGCAGCTGCGAGACGATGACACGCTCGGTGCCGTTGATGACGAACGAGCCCGTCGGCGTCATGAGCGGAATTTCGCCCATGTACACTTCCTGCTCCTTCACTTCCTTGACGACCGGCTTGTTCGGCGATTCCTTGTCGAGGATGACGAGGCGGACCTTCGCGCGCAGCGCGGAGCAGTACGTCAGGCCACGCTGCTGGCATTCCTTGATGTTGAATGCCGGCGCGGACAACGCATAGCTCACGAACTCGAGGCGCGCGAAGCCGTTGTGCGAAACAATGGGAAATACCGATGTGAAGGCGGCCTGCAAACCTTCAGGCTTGCGTTGCGCGCCAGGCACATCGGCTTGCAGAAACGTGCTGAATGATTCAAGCTGGGTGGCCAGCAAGAACGGAACTTGGTGAACGATGGGGCGCTTCGCGAAACTCTTGCGAATGCGCTTCTTCTCGGTGAAGGAATATTGCATACGATCTCCGAATCACGGCGGGTGCTGTCGAGGCGGGATACCTGGACGTTTCAAACCCGAGTGTTCACCGACTGAGACCCGATGGCCGCCCGATGGCTTGAACGAGCCGAGAAGCTTGGTGGTTGGCCGCTACCAACCGCTGGCTGACGGCAGCGGATGCCTGTGTTGCCCGCTACCCGACCAAACTTGCCTTCTGCAGTCGCTTCAGAAGACAAAGAGAAACGCCAATCGATGCATTGACAACGATTCGGCGGTTTTCTTTGGCTTCTGGGGCCGATTATTCGGGCTCCCGAATGAGTGCCAGAATAACGTCCCCACAAAGCACAAAAAGGCCGGCGGTGAAAATACCGCCAGCCTTCGCACAGCGCGTCGAAACTTACTTGACTTCGACCTTCGCGCCAGCTTCTTCCAGCTTCTTCTTGGCTTCTTCAGCAGCAGCCTTGTCGACGCCTTCCTTGACAGCCTTCGGTGCGCCGTCAACGACGTCCTTCGCTTCCTTCAGGCCCAGGCCCGTCAGTTCGCGAACTGCCTTGATGACTGCAACCTTGTTGCTGCCTGCTTCAGCCAGAACGACCGTGAATTCGGTCTTTTCTTCTGCAGCAGCAGCAGCGCCGCCGCCTGCCGGGCCAGCGACTGCCACTGCAGCTGCCGACACGCCAAACTTCTCTTCGAACGCCTTGACCAGTTCGTTCAGTTCCAGAACGGTCATCCCTTCGACTGCTGCCAGGATGTCTTCTTTTGCGATTGCCATTTGAAATACTCCTAAATTGAATTCGGATACAGCCAGCGATCAGTAACGCTGATGCACGTTCGCTTACGCAGCTTCCGCTTGCTTCTTCTCGGCGAGCGCGGCCAGAGCACGCGCGAAGCCCGAAACAGGCGATTGCATAACGAACAGCAGCTTCGAGAGCAGTTCTTCACGGCTCGGGATGCTTGCCAGCGCTTGCACGCCAGCCTTGTCCATCACCTTGCCATCGAACGAACCAGCCTTGATGACCAACTTGTCATTGCTCTTGCTGAAGTCGTTGACGACCTTAGCAGCGGCAATTGCATCTTCCGAGATGCCGTAGATCAGCGGACCAGTCATCTGCTCTGCCAGCGGAGCAAAAGGGGTACCTTCAACAGCGCGACGCGCCAGCGTGTTCTTCAACACGCGCAGGTAAACCTGTTGCTCACGCGCTTTCGCGCGCAGCTTGGTCAGATCGCCAACCGCAATTCCACGATACTCAGCCAGCACAACGGTCTGGGCCTTCGCGACTTGCGCGGAAACCTCAGCGACGACGGCTTGCTTGTCTTCTCTATTAAGCGGCACGGTTAGCCTCCAGAAACGATACGTTCGGCGCGGCCGGCATGGCCGAAACCTCACGTACCTCGTTCAACAACGGCGTCCGACCTCGTTAGGAGTATTTCCACCTCACGCCGTGAATCGCTTCACGACCTGCGGCTTCACCACTTCAAAACTTTTTCGGGTTCGCCATCTGCGTTGGCTTGAATTAAGGGAACGCCTGCCTGCTGCGTCCCACCAACGGTCTTTGATAACCGGTTGCCCGCCCAACTGCACGAACAACCGCCCAAAGCCCATGTAGACCGCTTCGCGAACGAAGCGGCCCGAATACTTTCTTACGCTGCCAGCGTAGCCTGGTCGACACGCACGCCGACGCCCATCGTGCTCGACAGTGCGATCTTGCGCAGGTAGACGCCCTTGCTCGTTGCCGGCTTCGCCTTCTGCAGCGCTTCGATCAGCGCCGACAGGTTCGAACGCAGTGCAGTCGATTCGAACGATGCACGGCCGATGGTCGCGTGGATGATACCGGCCTTGTCGACACGGAATTGCACCTGACCAGCCTTCGCGTTCTTGACGGCGGTTGCGACGTCCGGCGTGACCGTACCAACCTTCGGGTTCGGCATCAGGCCGCGCGGGCCGAGGATCTGACCGAGCGTACCGACGATACGCATCGTGTCCGGCGAAGCGATCACGATGTCGAAGTCCATCTGGCCAGCCTTGATCTGCTCAGCCAGGTCTTCCATACCGACGATTTCCGCGCCTGCTGCACGAGCCTGCTCGGCCTTCTCGCCTTGCGCGAACACGGCAACGCGAACCGACTTGCCCGTACCTGCCGGCAGAACGACCGAACCACGAACGACCTGGTCCGACTTCTTCGCATCGATGCCGAGCTGGACTGCGACGTCGATCGATTCGTTGAACTTCGCGCTCGCGCATTCCTTCACGAGTGCCAGTGCATCTTCGATCGCGTACAGCTTCTGACGGTCGACCTTGGCGGCAAATGCCTGACGGCGCTTGGAGATCTTAGCCATTTACACGCCCTCCACAGTGATGCCCATCGAGCGTGCGCTACCAGCGATGGTGCGAACGGCTGCGTCCAGATCAGCTGCCGTAAGGTCCGGCATCTTGGTCTTCGCGATTTCTTCGGCTTGAGCGCGCGTGATCGAACCGACCTTGTCGGTGTGCGGCTTGCTCGAGCCCTTGTCCACCTTCGCCGCCTTCTTGATCAGGACGGTTGCCGGCGGCGTCTTCATCACGAACGTGAAGCTCTTGTCAGCGTATGCCGTGATGACCACCGGCACCGGCAGACCCGGCTCCATGCCTTGAGTCTGCGCGTTGAACGCCTTGCAGAACTCCATGATGTTCAGGCCGCGCTGGCCCAGTGCCGGACCGACCGGCGGCGACGGGTTGGCTTTACCTGCAGGAATCTGCAGCTTGATAAAGCCGACAATCTTCTTTGCCATTTGTAAACCTCGTTAGAACGCCAGACGGCGTTCGGTGAGTGATAACGCGCGTTCGCCGCTGGCTACTGACGCTCCTCAACGGCCATAACGCGGACCGTAAGCGCGAAGGTGGGCAGCCGAGGCTGCCCACCGAATCGGGATCAAACTTTTTCGACCTGGCCGAACTCGAGTTCGACTGGAGTGGATCGGCCAAAGATCGTGACCGACACACGCACGCGCGATTTTTCGTAGTTGACTTCTTCGACCGTGCCGTTGAAGTCCGTGAACGGGCCTTCCTTGACACGCACCATCTCGCCAACTTCGAACAGGGTCTTCGGGCGCGGCTTCTCGACGCCTTCCTGCATCTGCGACATGATCTTTTCGACTTCCTTCGGGGAAATCGGAGTCGGGCGGTTACGCGCACCGCCGACGAAACCCGTGACCTTCGCCGTGTTCTTCACGAGGTGCCACGTTTCGTCCGTCATTTCCATTTCCACCAGCACGTAGCCGGGGAAGAAACGACGCTCGGTTACTGCCTTGTGGCCACCTTTGACTTCGACCACTTCTTCGGTCGGAACCAAGATCTGACCGAATTTATCCTGCATGCCAGCACGTTCGATGCGCTCTTGAAGCGCACGCTGCACGCTCTTCTCCATACCGGAGTAGGCGTGCACGACGTACCAACGCTTTCCGCTCGGGGATGCCGGAGTATCGCTCATATCATTTCCAACCCAGAATCGCCGAGAAAATCACCCATTCGATCGATTTGTCACTCAACCAGAGGAAAATCGCCATCACGAGCACGAAACCGAACACGACGAGTGTGGTTTGCGTTGCTTCCTTGCGGGTGGGCCAAACGACCTTGCGGACTTCCTTGTACGAATCCTTGGCAAACGCGATGAGGCTCTTGCCAGGTGCGGACATCAGGCCGACGGCCACGCCGGCGATGATACCTACCGCCAATGCGGCACCGCGGACATACCACTGCTGGTTGGCCAGCCAGAAGAAGCCCACGAATCCGGCCAAGACCAGCAATACGCCCAGGGCCAGCATCAGCTTATCGCCGGAGGTATTTACAGTTTCGACGGATGGATTCGCCATAACACCTTAAAACAAATGCCACGTGGGACACGTGGCGATTTTTGGCAGGGGCAGAGGGAATCGAACCCCCAACCTTCGGTTTTGGAGACCGACGCTCTGCCAGTTGAGCTATACCCCTAAACCATGCTGGGGCTGGCTGTTGCCAGCCCCAAAACTGTCGATCAACGAATAACTGGCTTACTCGATGATCTTGGCGACGACGCCGGCGCCGACGGTACGGCCACCTTCGCGGATTGCGAAGCGCAGACCTTCTTCCATCGCGATCGGAGCGATCAGCTTCACCGTGATCGACACGTTGTCGCCCGGCATCACCATTTCCTTGTCCTTCGGCAGCTCGATCGAGCCCGTCACGTCCGTCGTACGGAAGTAGAACTGCGGACGGTAGTTGTTGAAGAACGGCGTGTGGCGGCCGCCTTCGTCCTTGCTCAGCACGTACACTTCAGCCGTGAAGTGCGTGTGCGGCGTGATCGAACCCGGCTTCGCCAGAACCTGGCCACGCTCCACGTCTTCACGCTTCGTGCCGCGCAGCAGGATACCGACGTTGTCGCCTGCCTGACCTTGGTCCAGCAGCTTGCGGAACATTTCAACGCCCGTGCAGGTCGTCTTCACCGTCGGCTTGATACCGACGATTTCGATTTCTTCGCCGACCTTCACGATGCCGCGCTCGACACGACCCGTCACCACCGTACCACGGCCCGAGATCGAGAACACGTCTTCCACCGGCATCAGGAACGCGCCGTCAACTGCACGCTCCGGCGTCGGGATGTACGTGTCCAGCGCGTCGGCCAGGCTCATGATCGCCACTTCGCCCAGCTCGCCCGTGTCGCCTTCCAGCGCCAGCTTGGCCGAACCCTTCACGATCGGCGTGTCGTCGCCCGGGAAGTCGTACTTCGACAGGAGTTCGCGAACTTCCATCTCGACCAGCTCGAGCAGTTCGGCGTCGTCCACCATGTCGCACTTGTTCAGGAACACGATGATGTACGGAACGCCAACCTGACGTGCCAGCAGGATGTGCTCACGCGTCTGCGGCATCGGGCCGTCTGCTGCCGAGCAAACCAGGATCGCGCCGTCCATCTGTGCCGCGCCCGTGATCATGTTCTTCACATAGTCAGCGTGGCCCGGGCAGTCGACGTGTGCGTAGTGGCGGTTAGCCGTTTCGTACTCGACGTGTGCAGTATTGATCGTGATACCGCGCGCCTTTTCTTCCGGTGCCGCGTCGATCTGGTCGTAAGCCTTCGCTTCGCCGCCGAACTTCTTCGTCAGCACCGTCGTGATCGCTGCCGTCAGCGTCGTCTTGCCGTGGTCAACGTGACCAATCGTACCAACGTTGACGTGCGGCTTGGTCCGCTCAAACTTTTC
>NZ_QTQM01000056.1:0-41003 GCF_003854225.1 Burkholderia sp. Bp8986
CCAGCGCAGCTCCATGTTGTAGTTCAGGCCACCGCGAATCACGTGGCAGTGGTTGTCGATCAGGCCGGGCAGCGCGCCGCGGCCGCCGAGATCGACGATCTTCGTCGCGCGGCCCGCGAGCGGCATCACGTCCGCGTCGCTGCCGACCGCGACGAAGCGGCCGTCCTTGATCGCGACGGAGGTCGCGACGGGATTCGCGCGGTCGAGGGTCGTGAATCGTCCGTTGTGGAGGATCAGATCCGGTTGAGTGTCGGGTACGCTCATCAATATGTCCTCGATGCAATCAGAAACCGAGCCAGTGACGGACCGGTGCAACGGCCGCCACGCCGATCAGCATGCCGGCCAGCCCGACCAGCGCGATCAGCGGCGGTGCGGGCGAGCGCACCTTGATCACGCTGTACACGACGCCGACCAGCACGCCGGCGCCCAATGAAACCAGATACGATTCCATACGTCCTCCCGACTGAATTAGAATGTGCCGCATTACCGCCCGGGGGCCGGGCGCCGTGCGCCTGCGGCCCGATCCGCTGCCGTCCCGTCCGCTTCACTTCGCCGCCACGCTTTCCAGCCATGCAACATCTGCCCGACCTCGAAGCCTGGGCCATCTTCGCGCGGGTCGCGGAGACCGGTTCGTTCGCCAAGGCCGCCGACCTGCTCGGCATCACGCAACCGACCGTGTCGAAGGCGATCGCGCGACTCGAAAAGCGCCTCGGCGCGATGCTGCTGTACCGTACGTCGCGCAAGCTGTCGCTCACACCGACCGGCGAACTGCTGCGCGATCGTGCGATCCGGCTGCTTGCCGACGCCGAACTGATCGAGGACGAGGCATCCGCGCACGCGCTCGAACCGCACGGCCTCGTGCGCGTGAACGCACCGATGTCCTACGGCCTGTGCAATCTCGCGCCGCTGCTGCCCGCGTTTCTCGAACGCTATCCGCGCGTCGACGTCGACCTCGTGCTCACCGACAACTTCGTCGACATCGTGTCCGGCGGCTTCGACGTCGCGATCCGGATCGCCGAACTGAGCGATTCGTCGCTGCGCGCACGCCGCCTGTGCGCGGTACGCCGGCCGCTCGTCGCGTCGCCCGCGTATCTGGACCGGCACGGCCGGCCGACCCATCCGAGCGAACTCGACCAGCACGTGTGCCTGACCTACACGAACATCCCGACGCCCGAATACTGGCGCTTTCGCCATACGACGTCGGGCGACGAATTCGGCGTGCCGGTGCGCGGGCGCATCCGTGCGAACAACGCCGACGTCCTCTGCCCCGCGCTGATCGCCGGCCACGGTATCGCACTGCAGCCGGCGTTCCTGGTATGGAATGAACTGCAAAGCGGTGCGCTCGAGGAAGTGATGCACGACTGGAAAATTCCGGACCTCAACGTCAACCTCGTCACACCGCCCGGCATGCTGCGTGCCGCGCGCGTGACGGCGCTGCTCGAGTTCCTCGTCGAACATCTGTCGCACGCGCCGTGGGCACTGCCGCCCGTCTGAGCGGGCGGCCCGCGACCCGTTACTTCGCCGGCACGGCCGGGATCGACTCGTGCGGCGTCGCGGTGCGCTGTGCCGCCTTGTGGACCATCGTGTACGCGTAGTCGACGCCCATCCCGTACGCGCCCGAATGCTCCTTCGCGATCGCCATCACGGCGTCGTAGGTATCGCGGCGCGCCCAGTCGCGCTGCCACTCGAGCGCGACCTGCTGCCAGGTGACGGGCACGACGCCGGCCTGGATCATCCGCTGCATCGCGAAGTCGTGCGCATCCTTCGACGTGCCGCCCGATGCGTCGGCGACCATGTAGATCTCGTAGTCGCCTTCGAGCATCGCGCAGAGCGCGAACGTCGTGTTGCAGACTTCGGTCCACAGGCCGGAGACGACCACCTTCTTGCGGCCGTTCGCAGCCAGCGCGTCGCGCACCTTCTGGTCGTCCCACGAGTTCATCGACGTACGTTCGAGCGTCTTCTGGTTCGGGAACACGTCGAGCAGTTCGGGATAGGTGTAACCCGAGAAGCTGTCGCTTTCGACCGTGGTGATCGTGGTCGGGATGTTGAATGCTTTTGCGGCCTTGGCGAGCCCGACGACGTTGTTCTTCAACGTCTGGCGATCGATCGACTGCACGCCGAATGCCATCTGCGGCTGCTGGTCGATGAAGATCAGCTGGCTGTTCTGGGGGGTGAGGACTTCAAGCTTCGGGTTGCTCATGGCGCGTATCATCCTTTGGACAGGAAACGTTTAAGGCTTGCCTCGATCGGAAACTGAGAGGAGCCGACTGTGCGTTACCCCGGATCTGCGTCTTCCGGTTGCAGCCATTTAATCGGAAAAGCCGCGGCTCGAACATCCAAGAAATGGAATCGATCGAATTCCGAAAGAGGGGGCTCTCCAACGGCTGTCCGCCCTTTTGTTCCACACGTAAACCCGATACGCTTCCAGCACGTTGAAGGCGCGCCCTTCGCCCCCGATCAGCCTATCACGAGAGGTTTTCATCATGAAGCCGTATTTTCTGTCGCTGTTCGCAGGCATCCTCGCCGGCGTCATCTACGGTGCGCTCGGCGTGAATTCGCCGGCACCGCCGATCATCGCGCTCATCGGCCTCCTCGGCATGCTGGCCGGCGAACAGATCCTGCCGCTCGCGCGCCGGATGCTGGCCGGCTACCGGCTGAATACCGCGTGGCGCGATGCACAATGCAGCCAGCACATGTTCGGCGCGCTGCCGGGCGCCGCCGCGAACGATCGCAAGCCGTCGTGACGCAAGACTCATGACCAACGTCGAGCTGTTCCACTACCTGCTGCTGTTGATCTGCGGCGCGGGCGCGCTCACCTGGCTCGCGGAGCGCGTGTCGATCCCGCCGGCCGTCGTGCTGCTGCTCGGCGGCTGCGTGGTGGCCATCGCAGGCAAGCGCACGCCCGACATGGATCCGGCGCTGCTGCTCGTGGCCGTGCTGCCGCCGCTGCTGATGTCGAGCGGCTTCTATACGGCGTGGAAGGAATTCCGCCACGAGCTCGCGTCGATCGCGTCGCTCGCGCTCGGCGCGGTGGTGTTCACGACGGTTGCGGTCGCGCTCGCCGTGCATGCGGCCAATCCGGCGCTGCCGTGGGCCGCGTGCTTCACGCTCGGCGCGATCGTGTCGCCGCCCGACGCGGTCGCCGCGAAGGCGATCCTGCAGCGCCACCCGCTGCCCGCGCGGCTCGTCGCGGTGCTCGAAGGCGAAAGCCTCGTCAACGATGCATCGGGCCTGCTGCTGTATCAGATGGCCGTCTCGGCCGCGCTCGCCGTCACGATCACGACCGCGAGCGCCACCGGCCTGTTCTTCTCGCTCACGCTGATCGGCATCGCGGTCGGCCTCGCGTGCGGCCATGCGATGTGCTGGGTGCTGCAGCGCCTGCGCGAGCCGATGCTCGGGATCGTCGTGACCTTCGCGATGGCGTGGGGCAGCTACGGCATCGCGGAAGCCGTGCACGGTTCGGGCGTGCTGTCGGTCGTGACCTGCGGCCTCGTGCTCGGCGTGCGCCAGCATCGCGTGTTCGGCGCCGACATGCGGATCAAGGCGAAGGCGACCTGGGAAGCGATCGTGTTCGTGCTCGACGCGCTCGTGTTCATCCTGATCGGCCTCGCGCTGCACGCGATCCTCGCCGGCGTGAACCACGAAGGCGCTGTGCTGATGGCCGGCCTGCGCGTCGCGCTGCCGGCCACCGCCGCCGCGATCGCCGCGCGCGTCGTGTGGGTGTTCGTCGCGATGTGGCTGCCGGGCCGCCTGCGCGCGCCGCGCGCGGGCCATGCGCCGTGGTCGTGGCGCGAGGCCGTCGTGCTCGGCTGGTCCGGCATGCGCGGCGTCGTGAGCCTCGCGGCCGCGATCGCGCTGCCGGGCAACTTCCCTGGGCGCGACCTGATCCTGTTCAGCACGTTCCTGCTGATCATCGCGACGCTGGTCGTGCAAGGCGGCACGCTTGCGCCGCTGATCCGCGTGCTGAAGCTGCGCCCGGCCGCGCGGCACACGATGTCCGAGCATGCCGTGCGCGCCCACACGTTCGGCGCGGCGCTCGCCGAACTCGATGCGCGCGAGCAGCGCGGCACGAGCCTCGAACGCGCATCGCTCGACCGGCTGCTGACCGAATACCGCAGCCGCGTCGCGTTCAACGAACGCGCGCACCGCGACGGCGCGGAACCGGCGGACGTGCGCGCGCGGATGCTGCGCGTCGAGCTCGAGCTGGTCGGCGTGTCGCGTGATGCGCTGCTCGAGCTGCATCGCGACGGCCGGGTCGACGACGCGGTGCTGCACCGCATAGAATCCGAGCTGGATTTCGAGGAACTGCGGCTGCAGCGCCTGCTCGAACCGTAACGTCCGGCCTTCCCGGCCCTCGCCGGCCGGCCCGTCTCCCCTTTCCCCACATGGAATTGCAATGAGCGAACTGTCCGTCGAAGCGAGCATCGGCTCGGTCGATTACCTGGTCCATTTCACCGACGGCGTCCATCAGTGGCGCGCCGACGAACCGGCGTCGCTCGGCGGCGGCGATACCGCGCCGACGCCCGTCGCGCTGCTGCTGTCGAGCCTCGGCGCGTGCACCGCGATCACGCTGAAGATGTACGCGCAACGCAAGGGCTGGCCGCTCGCCGAAGTGCACGTGAAGCTCGCGCACGAATCGGGCGGCGCGGGCAGCACGATCGTGCGCCGCATCACGCTCGACGGCGACCTGACCGACGAGCAGCGCGAGCGACTGCTGCAGATCGCGAATGCGTGCCCGGTGCACAAGATCCTCACGCACCCGATCACGATCGATACGGCCATCGCCTGACCCACCGGATACGAGAGACCCACCATGTCAGCATCGATCAAGACCCTGCTCACGCCGCGCGAGAGCGACATCGGCAACCTCGTCGTGCGCCGCGTGCTGCCCGCGCGCGCCGCGCGCCTCGTCGGCCCGTTCATCTTCTGCGACGAGATGGGGCCGGCCGTGCTGCCGGCCGGCAGCGGCATCGACGTGCTGCCGCATCCGCACATCGGCCTCGCGACCGTCACCTACCTGTTCGACGGCACGCTGATGCATCACGACAGCCTCGGCTTCCGGCAGAAGATCGTGCCCGGCGACGTGAACTGGATGACGGCCGGGCGCGGCATCGTCCATTCGGAGCGTTCGCCCGACGAGGACCGCCCGCATGAACAGCCGGTGCACGGGATCCAGACCTGGGTCGCGCTGCCGGTCGAGCACGAGGACACCGCGCCCGCATTCGTGCATCACGCGGCCGACACGCTGCCGTCGTTCACGCGCGACGGCGCGCACGTGCGCGTGATCGCGGGCACCGCGTTCGGGCTCACGTCGCCGGTCGCGGTGTTCTCGCCGACGCTCTATGCGTATGCTGAATTCGCCGCGGGCGGGCAGCTCGCGCTCGACGCGGAACACGACGAGCGCGGCGTGTATCTCGTCGACGGCGACCTCACGATCGACGGCACGCCGCTCGCCCCCGCGACGATGGCCGTGCTCGAACCCGGCACGAACGTCGCGCTCGCCAGCGCGAACGGCGCGCGCGTGATGCTGCTCGGCGGCGCGCACCTGCCGGGCGAGCGGTTCATCGAATGGAATTTCGTGTCGAGCGAGCGCGCGAAGATCGAGGCGGCCCGCCACGCGTGGGCCGCGCAGACCTTCGGCAAGGTGCCGGGCGAGGAAAACGAATGGACGCGCCAGCCGGAGCGCCGCGCGCAGTGAGCCCGCGGTGAGCCGATAGCGGTCGGCGCATCGATGCAGGGCGGCCGGCATTCACGCCGGTCGCCGTCCGTTTACCGCTTCAATCCCATCAGCTTCGCGAGCACGGGCCAGCGCTCGAGCGATTCGACGAATGCGCGCCGCGCCTGCTCGTCGACGTAGCGGGCCGGATCCAGCGCGGGCAGGTGCCGCGCGAGGCCGAGCACGTCGTTCGGTTTCGACAGGCGATCGTCGTCGCCATCGCCGATGTTTACTGTTCGTCGATCCATACGCCGTCCGGAGTCTTCACCGCATAGCCGGTGCTCGTCTGAAGCGTCACCGTGCCTTCGTTCTCGCCGACCATCCGCGTGCGCGGCAGGTCGGCGGCATATTGCGCAAGCGTCGCGCCCGGCTTGAACGGGCTGTTCGACACGAGGTTCGACAGCAGCTGCGCGAGCGCGAGGAAGCTCGTCGGCTGGTCGATCACGGTCGTCGTGCCGTGATTGCCGGTGAAGCCGACGAGCCGCACGCCGACCGGCCCGTGGACGACGCGCGGCGTCGGGATCTCGCGCAGGCCGGCCACCTGGTTCTTGTCGCCGCGCAGCGCGGCGCCGTGCTCGGGCACGAACACGATCACCGCGCGCCGTCCCGACTGCGCGATCAGGTCGGCGAGCCGGTCGAAGTCGTTCATCATCCGGGTCACGCGCTGCGGATACGAATCGATGCTGGTGAGCGAGCTGCCCACCACGCGGTTGCCGTCGTGCAGGCTGATCGTGTTGTAGTACAGCGCGACCGGGCCCGGCACCGACGCGCGCTGCGCGTACCAGTTCGCGAGCGTGCCGTAGTCGTCCTTGATCGCCGAGCCGTCGAACGCATGCATCGCGACCGGGGCGGCGGCGTTCGAGATCATCGGCGCGTCGGGCACGCCGATGTTGTCGTGAACGACCTGCAGGAAGTTGTCGAAGTGCCCGTCGTGGTTCAGCAGCGACTGCACCGTGTAGCCGGCGGACGCGAGTTGCGAAAACAGGTGGCACTGCTGCGGCGCGGGCTTGTACAGGTCCGCGTGCGCTTCCTGCCCGCAACTCGCGCGCAGCACGCGGATCGCGGCCGGGCCGCTGTAGCTCGCCGCCGTGCTGAAGTTGTTGAACAGGTAGTCGAAGTGGCTCAGCATCGGGTGATTGCGCACCTTCGCGGCATCGAGGTCGTCCCACGACAGCGAGCACACGTGCAGCACGATCACGTCGAACTGCGCGGCCGGATCGTTGCCGAGATGGCCGAACGCGACCTGCCGCTGCGACTCCTGCGCGCGGAACGTCGCGAGCGCCGCGTTGTGGTCCTCGGGCTGGCCGGCGCGCCCGCCCGTGGCGTCGGCCTGCTGCTGCGGGAGCGGCGCGACGACGCGCGCCATCAGCCCGTTGCCGGCCTGCCACAGCGGCATCACGACCAGCGCGGCGAGCACGAAGGTCGCGACGCGCACCCAGCGGTTGACGATGAAATAGACGATCAGCACGCCCGCCACGGTCAGCACCAGCAGCGGCGGCAACAGGCGCGGCAGCAGCTCCATCCAGTAGTCGAGGCGGAACGTGCTGACCTCGCGCGCGGCATCGACAAGGCGCGCGAGCGGCGGCGCATGCAGCTCGCGCGCAAGGAGCGGCGCCGCGATCGCGAGCGCGGCGAGCTGCCGCACGATGCGCCACACGCGCGTGCGGATCGGCGCGCTCGCCGCGAGCGCCAGCGCGAACGCGAGGTTCGCGAGCCACAGCGGCTGCAGGTGGCCGGTCGCGAACAGCGCGAACTTCAGGATGAAATACAGATTCCAGAACGTCATCTAAACCACTCCGTGATGGGCGCCGCGTCAGTCGCGCGCCCGATCGAGCTTCGGTGCCAGCATCGACTGCACGCCGCGCGCCGCACCTTTCCACATCCGTACGTAACCGTCCAGGCCCACGCGCAGCACTTCCTTCAGCCCGCGCAGCGGCGTGTCCGCGCGCGCGCTCGCGTGCCAGTCGAGCCACGCGTCCGCGCGGCCGAACGTGCACTGCACGAGCTGGCGCTCCTGCTCGAGCGTCAGCGCCTCGAAGCTCACGCCGACGTGGGTCGGCGTCACGCGGCTCACGCGCACCGGGAACGGAAACGGCCGGTCGCCGCGCGTCACGCATACCGTCAGCGTGTCGCCGACCGCGAGCGGCAGCCCCGGCACCGCTTCGAGGCCGAGGCCGCCGGTCGAGTAGTCGCTCGTGAAGCATGCGGCAGTCGAGCCGTCGGCGAGCAGCAGCGTCGCCGGCACGCGCATCGCGATCCGGTGCGTGACGCGCACCTGCTTGGTCTCGCGCGCGACGGCCATGGCCGCGCCGAGCATCGCGAGGTTGTAGACGGTCCAGCCGAGCGTGATCAGGATCGTCGACGCCTCGTCGCCCTGGTCGGCCACGAGCCGCCACAGGCCGGCCGCGATCGCGAGCACGTTCAGCGCGAACAGCACGAGGTACGGCTTCGACGTCGACCAGTCGACGTAGCCTTCGTCGATCTTGCCGCCCTTGTCGGTCACGTTGAACTTGCCGTGCTTCGGGCTGAAGAACGCGACGGTGGTCGGCAGCGCGATGTACCACGCGAGCACCGATTCGTAGACCTCGGCCCAGAACGAGTGGCGATAGCGCCCCTGCATCCGCGAGTTCGCGACGTTCGCGAGCACCAGGTACGGGATCACGTAGCTCGCGAGCGCGACCGACGACGCATTGATGAAGTACAGGTGGAAGAACAGGTACGCGAGCGGGATCGTCAGGAACACGAGCCGCGGGATCCCGTAGAAGAAATGCAGCATCGCGTTGCCGTAGCAGATCCGCTGGATGAAGCCGAGCCCGCGCCCGAGGAACGGATTGTCGATGCGGAAGATCTGCGCCATCCCACGCGCCCAGCGCGTGCGCTGCTTCACGTGGCCGGCGAGGCTCTCGGTCGCGAGGCCTGCCGCCTGCACGGTCGGCAGGTAAGCCGACGTGTAGCCGCGGCGGTGCAGCTTGAGCGCGGTGTGCGCGTCCTCGGTCACGGTCTCGACCGCGACGCCGCCTACCTCCTCCAGCGCGGTGCGCTTGAGCACCGCGCACGACCCGCAGAAGAACGTCGCGTTCCACAGGTCGTTGCCCGACTGCACGAGCCCGTAGAACAGGTTGCCCTCGTTCGGGATCTCGCGGAACGTGCCGAGGTTGCGCTCGAACGGATCGGGCGAGAAGAAATGGTGCGGCGTCTGTACCAGCGCGCATTTCGGGTCGCGCAGGAACACGCCCATCGAGGTCTGCAGGAACGAGCGCGTCGGCACGTGATCGCAGTCGAAGATCGCGATGTATTCGCCGTGCGTCTTCGGCAGCGCGCGGTTGATGTTGCCGGCCTTCGCGTGGCGGTTGTCGTCGCGCGTCAGGTAGCCGATCCCCGCCTCGCGCGCGAACGCCTCGAACTCGGGGCGCCGGCCGTCGTCGAGCAGGTACACGCGCAGCTTGGCCGCCGGCCAGTCGATGCTCTGCGACGCGAAGACGGTCGGCTTCACGACCGACAGCGGTTCGTTGTAGGTCGGGATGTAGACGTCGACGCTCGGCCAGGTGTCCGGGTCGTCGGGCAGCGGCACGATCGGCCGGTCGAGCGGCCACGCGGTCTGGACGAAGCCGAGCAGCAGGATCATCCACGTATAGGCTTCGGCGCCGTACAGCAGGTAGCCGGCGAACGCCTCGACGGGGCTGCGGAAATCGAGTGTCTGGGTCGTGCGCCACCACACGTAGCGGACGGTTGCGAGCAGCGCGAGCGACGCGAGCGCAAGCGTCGGCAGATGGCCCGGCAGGCGGCGCAGCGCGAGCGCCAGCACCGCGACGATCGCGAAGAACGCGAACTGCGCGCCGGGCATCAGCGGCGACATCCCGGCCGCGGCCCACATCAGCGCGCCGGCGATCAGCAGCAGCGGCGCGAGCCAGCGGTGCCGGCCGACGCCGTGCGCGCGCGCGTCGAGCCAGCCGCCCCAGCGCGCCCACGGCAGACGCGCGAGCAACGCGTCGAGGCGCCGGCCGAGCGCGCGCACCGCGACGTAGGCCGGCACGACGAACGTGTCGAACCACGCGAGCGGATCGCGCGCGGGCCGGCCATCGGCTGCGCGCGGCGCGCGCACGATCGCGCGCCACAGCCATTCGCGCGGGCTCAGCGGCTGCAGCACGCCCCACTCCCGCGCGAGCCACAGGAAGGCGATGCGTGCCCGGCGGCGCACGGGATCGGGCCGGCCGGGCGGCGGCGCGTGGAAGAACAGCCGGACGAGCCAGTCGAGCAGCGTGCGCTCGGCCGGCAGCCCGATCCCGTGCGCGCACCAGTCGGTCGCGCGCCGGGCCGCAGCGCGCCAGCGCGACGCGAACCCGGCCTTCATCGCCGCGCTCCCGTGCGGCCGGCCGCGGCCGCCGCGAGCCACGCGTCGACCCAGTTCGCGACGCCGTTCAGGTCGTGCGATGCCTGCGAATACGGCGCGTCGTCGAAGATCCAGCTGCCGCGCGCGAGCGTTTCGGGCACGGCCGCATCGACGTGAATCCGCTGCTCGAGCATCGACGCCGGTCCCGCGACCGCGCGCAGCATCGCGAGCGCATCGCGCTGCATGTCGCGCGCCGGGTTCAGCCGGTTCACGACGATCTGCAGGTCGCCGCCGCCGGCCCGCAGCGCGTCGAGGCGCGCGGCAATGGTCGCGCACGCGGCCGGTTCGGGCGGCACGACGACGAGCGTCAGGTCCGCGCGGCGAATCGCCTGCTCGGCCTGCGGCGACGGATAGCGCGCGGTGTCGACCAGCACGACGCCGCCAGGCGGCAGCGCGATCTCGTCGAGCGCGCGCGACAGCCAGGCCGGATCGGCCGCGAGCCGCGCATCGCAGGCGGCGGCGCCCGCCGCGTCGACCTGCCCGTACGGGACGAACAGCACGCCGTCGGCATTGCGCCACGTATGCGCGTGCCACGGCGCGGCGTTACCCGGGTCACCGAGCAGGCTGTGCGCGAGCCCGTGCTCGGCCAGCGTGTCGAGACCGAGCGTCGCGCCCATCAGGTTCTGCGCGTCGAACTCGACCGCGACGACCGGCCGGCCGCGACGGGCGAGCAGCACCGCGAGCGCGCCGGCGAGCGTCGTGCGGCCCGCGCCGCCGGTCGTCGACGTGACGGCGATCGTCTTCATGGCGCCGCCCCGCCGGCGTGGTCGGCATCGGGCAGCAGGCGCCCGCGCAGCGCGACCGGCACGAGTTCGCACGGCACCGCGTCGCGCCGCTGCAGCCCGCGTGGCGCATGAAAGCCGCGGCCGAGGCCCAGGTGCTGCGCGACGAGCCACACCGGCACCGCGATCGCGATGCCGACGATGAATCCGATGACGAGTTCGGCGATCATGCGCCCTCCGGCTTGCGCAGCGGCATCGCGCTGCGGATGGCGCCGCGCGTGTGCGCGACGGGAAATGCAGGAAATGCCGGCGCATCGCCCGGCATGTCGGCGGCCGGCGTCGCATCGTCGGCGTGAACCGCGTGCGGCGGCGCATCGACGTGCCGGTCGGCCACACCGCCCGCGGCGGCCGCGCCGGCCCCGCCGGCCACGGTGCCGTCGGCGCCCGGTTCGGCACGCGCCCCGGCATCCGCCGCGCGTTCGCCCGGCCCGCGTGCCGCATCCGCCGGCTGCGCCGTCGCGAACAGGTCGCTGTAGTCGGCGATCGGCGCGCGCCGGTTCTCGGCCTTCAGCGCATCGAGCTCGGTGTCGATGCTGCCCTGCCCGAGACACACGACGCGATCGGACAGCGTCTCGACCGGCACGTCGAAGATACGCGCGAGCGCATCCTCGGCATCGGCCGGCTCGCACGCGAACAGGAACACGTACAGGTGCCCGGCATCGGCCGTCACGACGTCGCCCGCGCGGCGCGGCCGGCAGTGCCGCAGCGCATCGACGTGCGACACGCCGGGCAGCAGCGCGATCTTTGCGAGCGTATGCGGCAGCGCGAGCACGGCGCCGCGATCGAGCACCGCGCGAATCCGCAGGCAGAACGCGCCGACCGGCAGGTAGCCGAGCACCGAATCGCCGAGCGCGGCCGCGAGCGCCGCGCGATAGTCGGGCGCGACGGGCCGCGCATAGAGCTGCCCGCGCAGCGCGTGCACGGCCGCGTGCATCCGCGTCACCGGCAGGTCGCGCGCGACGACGCGGTTCGCGCCGACGCTCAGCACCAGCATCTCGAACTGCTGGCGCAGCACCTCGCCGCGCTCGACCACGGCGATCTTCAACGCGCCGCCGCATTGCCGGCGCAGCGTGTGAACGGCCGCGCACAGCGTCTCGAGCTGGGCATGCGAGCGGAACGCCAGCACCGCGGTCGCGGCCTGCGCGCGTGCGCAGGCCGCGACGACCGCCGCGTTGTCGTCGACGATTTCCCAGTCGGCCGGCACGCGTCCGCCTTCGTCGAGCACCGCGCGGCTGACGACGACGCGATCCTCGTCGGTCGCGAGCTTCATCCGGCGCAGCGGTTCGGCGGCGGCGCCGTCGACGATCGCCGCGAGCCGGCCGCCCGGCGCGAAGCGCAGCGGTCGCACTTCGCCGGCCGCGAGCGTCTCGCCCGCGCGCCAGAAATCGACGACCCACAGCAGCTCGCCGTGCGTGCGCTGCAGCTGCGCGACGCCCGCGCACACGCCGTGAAAGCCGCTGCGCGGCGCGCGATTCGCGTCGCGCACGAGCGGCGGATCATCGGTGTCCGGATCGGCGCCGGTGCGCACGATCTCGGGATCGACCAGCAGCACCAGCGCGATCCGGTGCGTGCGGCACCAGTCGGCGAGCGCGTGCGCTTCTTCCGCGAGCGCCGTCGGATCGTCCCAGCTGAACCAGCGTTGCGCGCCTTCGATGAAATACAGCGAGCGCGCGCGAAAACCGTAGCGCTTCATCGCGCGCAAGCCGCCCGTGAGCCGCGCGAACGGACCGGGCGCGGCACGGCGCGGCGCACCGGGCTCGCGCGCGGCATCGCCGTCGGCCGGCGCGGGCGCGGGCGGCATCGCCAGCACGTTGAGGTTGCGCGGCCAGCCGGCCGGCTGCGCGCCGCCCGAGAAACCGCGCGCCTGCAGCTGCGCGGCAACGTGCGCCGCGGCGCGCGACAGCACGACCGTCACGTCGCGCGTGCGCGACTGCCGCGCGCTTTCCCACACCAGCGCATCGCACGCCGGCGTGCCGGCGGCGGCATAGATCGCGTACAGGCCGCCCGCTTCCAGCTGCGTCCACGTGTCGGG
This sequence comes from Burkholderia sp. Bp8986, assembly GCF_003854225.1. Lineage (NCBI taxonomy): Bacteria > Pseudomonadati > Pseudomonadota > Betaproteobacteria > Burkholderiales > Burkholderiaceae > Burkholderia > Burkholderia sp. Bp8986. The sequence continues at coordinate 12,921 of NZ_QTQM01000056.1, forward strand.
CAGCCCGTCGATCGCGAGCCGGCTCAGCGGGCCGGCGCGGCCGCCGGCCGGCCCGGTGCGCAGCAGCGCGCGCAGGCGGCCCAGCAGGCCGGCGGCGCCGAGCGCGGGACGGGTTGCATCGAGTTCCGTATTCACGCGTTCCCCTAGTAATCCGAATAAAGCCGCACCGGCGTCGGCGTGACGAGCCAGCTGCGCGCCGCGCGTGCGTCGAACGCATAGCGCAGGTACACGAGCGCCGAACTCGGCGCGTAGTCGTGCGACCGGTCGACGTGCAGTTGCGCGCCGACGCTCAGGTGCGGATTCACGCGATACTCGACGATGCCGTTCACGCCGTACGAGAACGACACGCCGCGCGTCGAACTGCCCGCGTAGACGAGCCCCGCCGCCTCCTGCGCGGCGCGCTGGTCCGCGAAGGTCGGGTAGAACAGCGAATCCTTCTCGTAGCTGTTCGAGATCCCGCCCGTGACGGTCAGGTCCCACGACAGCGCGTCGCGCCGCCCCGCCCACTCGAGCGGCACGCCGAGCGACAGGTAGCGCTGCGGGCTGTAGTAGCCGCCCTGCCCGTACGTGTAGTAACGCAGGTTCTGCGCGTAGTGCCACGCATTGCCGACGAGCCCCGTGCTCACCTTCATCGTCGCGCGTTCGTACACGGGCACCGTGAAGCCCGAGCGCAGCGTGACTTCCGCGTTGCGCTCGACGTTGCGGCCGGACAGCACGCCCGCGCCGAGTTCCGCGAACAGGTTCACGCGGCCGACGTCGAGCGCCGCGCGCAGGTTCACGCCGTCGCGGCGCACGCCGCCCCACACCGCGCCCGTCCACGGATCGCGCATCCCCGCATACGACAGCACGCTGCTCGTTTCCGGCCGGCGCGACGCGTTCACGGTGAAGCTCGCCGGGCCCGCGTCGAAGCGGTAGCGCACGCCGCCGACCAGGTAATGCACCGGGAAGCCGAGCGGCGACGTGCCGAGATCGACGCGCCACGCATCCGTGCGATAGCCGGCGCCGAGCGCGACGCCCGTCATCGGCTGGTGCAGGTCGCCCTGCGGATGCGCGATCAACGCGGCGGCCTGCTGGTTCAACGGCGCCAGCGACGAGCCGGCCAGCGCGTTGAGCGCGCCGTAGGTGCCGAAAGTCTTCAGCGAATACGCATTCGGGTCGCTCGTATCGAGCGTGCCGGCGTCCAGATGCACGGTGTCGAGCTGCAGGAACGCGTGCCCGTCGTAGCGCACCGGCATCTGCGCGTAGATCGGCACTTGCTGCGCGCGGTACGCGGAAATCCCTTCGTCGCCCGACTTGTACGCGGGCAGCCACCCGGTCTCGATCTCCGGATCGCGCCGCTGCTCGAGATCCGCGAACGCGGCCTGCGCGGGCGTGCGGCCGTCGCGGCCCGGGCTCACGCCGCTCGTGCGTTCCTGCGACAGCGACAGCCGGTACAGCGACGCGGCATCGTCGTAGCGGCCCTGCGCCTCGGCCACGCGCCCGGCGGCAACCGTCACGTCGGCGCGCGCCGGATACGCGGCCTGCAGCGGGTCGATCACCTGCGCGGCTTCGTCCGGGCGGCGCAGCGCGTTCAGCCGGCGCACGACCGACAGCCGCGTATCGACGTCGTCGTCCGGCGTGCGCGCCAGCACGGCCTGCACGCGCGCGAGCGCAGCCGCGCGCTGGCCGCTGTCCTCGTCGATGCGCGCGAGCGCGAGCTGCGTGTCGGCATCGTCCGGCGTGCGCGCGATAACGGGCGCGAGCGCGTCGCGTGCCGCGTCGTAGTGACCTTGCGCGCGTTCGAGATCGGCCAGCTCGAGTGCATAGCGCTTGTCCGCGCGGCCGGCCGGGCTCGCGCAATCGAGCAGCGTGCGCGCGCGCGCATAGTCCTGCTGCGCGATCGCGTCGTCCGTCCGGCGCAGCACGAGCCGCAGCGACTGATCCTCGATGCGCGCAGTCTGTGCCGGCGTCAGCGCCGATTCGCGGCGCAGCGTGTCGAGCCACGCGGCGAGCGCGTCGTCGCGCCCCGCGCTGCCGAGCAGGTCGCCGTAGCGCAGCCGCACGTCGGGATCGGCCTCGCGCGGATGCGCGGCGATCCAGTCGCGCAACGGCGCGAGGCCGCGCTCGGGCTCGCCCGCGTCGATCCACTGCGCGCCGATCGCGGCCAGCATGTCGGGATCGTCCGGGGCGCTCGCCTGCGCATGCGCGAGCGACGCGGCGAACGCCGCGCGATCGCCGCGGCCGAGCGCGCCGCGCGCGTCGGCCAGCGCGCTTTGTGCGTCGAGCTTGCGGGCGAGCGCACGCATGCCGTCCGAGCGCTGCGCATCGTCGACACCCGCGAGCGCGGCCTGCGCGCCGGCGACATCGTCGAGCGAGTTGCGATACAGCGCGGTCGCATAGCGCATCTCGGGCGTATCGCTTTGCGCAAGCCCATCATCCATCACCGTGCGGCCGAGCTGCGGCAGCCCCATGTCGCGATACAGCCGCGCGAGCGCGAAACGCGTCCACGGTGCGTCGGGCGCCGCGCGCACGGCCGCTTCGTAGCGTTGCACGGCCGGCCCGCGTTCGCCCTTGTCCGCGAGCGCGCGCGCCTGGCTCGCGAGCAGGTCGGCGCGCAGCCCGTCGAGCGCGCGGCGATCGTCGCTGCCCGTCACGCGGCCTTGCAGCGCGTCGAGCAGCGGGCCGACGCGGTCCGCGCGGCCGGTGCTCTCGTACAGCATCGCCGTGCCGCGCACCGCCGACACGTTCGGCGAACGTGCGGCCAGCAGTTCGCGCAGCAACGGCTCCGCGCGCGCCCAGTCGCGCTGCGCGAGCAGCGCGTCGGCGAGCTGCAGCTTCGCGTCCGGGCTGTCGGGCTGCATCGCGAGGGCGGCGCGCGCCGCGCGCTCGGCATCCTGCGGCCGCCCGGCCGACGCCGCCGCGCGGCCTTGCGCGAGCAGCCCCCAGAACTGCGCGGTACGCGCGAGGCTCTGCCACTTGCCGCGCTGGTCGGTCGACAGCGCCGCGGCGCGCGTGAACAGCGCACGCGCTTCGTCGTGCCGGCCTTCGCGCAGGCGCAGCAGGCCGAGCCCGCCGAGCGCATCGGCGTCGCCGGCGCGCGCCTGCGCGGCGCGCGCGAGCAGCGGATCGGCACCGGCCAGGTCGCCGCGCGCGAGCGCCTGCAAGCCGCGCTGCTGCGCGATGTAGTCGGGGTCGCGTTCGAGCCGGCGCTGCGCGTCGCGCTGCCGGTCGAGTTCGGCGCTGCGATCGCGGAATTCGGTGTCGTCCGGCACCAGCGCGAGATATGCATGCAGCGCATCGAGATACGCGGGATCGCTGCCGGCGGACTGCAGCACGCGCCGCCACACGGCCATCGCTTCCGTGTGATCGGCGTCGGCGCGCTTCGCGAGCGACCACGCGATGCGGTTCGCTTCCGCGCGCGTGTCGGCGCGCTGGTTCAGCAGCCGCGCGAGCGCGAGCGCCGCGCTCGTGTCCTGCGGGTCGGCCGCGACCGCGCGGCGCAACGCGGCGAGCGCCGATTCGCGGCCACCCGGCGCATTCGCGACGATCTGGTAGTACTCGGCGCCGAGCGCGCCGGACGGCGCGCCGTTCGGGAACAGCGCGACGATCCGCCGGGCCGCTTCGTCGGCGCGACCGCTGCGCGCGAGCAGCCGGATCTGCGCCATCTCGCCGCGCCCGCTCGTCGCGACGCGGTATTCGTCGGCCGCGCGCCGCGTGCCGGGCGCCGCGGGCGCGCGGGCCTGCAGGCGTGCCAGCGCGGCCTGCGCGCCTTGCGCGTCGCCGAGCCGCAGCAGCACCCGCATCTGTTCCGCGAGCAGTTCGGGATCGTCCGGCGCGATCAGGAGCCCCTTGCGCAGCGCGTCGCGCGCGAGGTCGTCGCGATGCTTCGCGCCCCACATGCGGGCGGTCGCGAGCTGACGCTGCGCATCGGGCAGCTCGGTCGTGGCCGGCGCCGGCGCCGAGATGGCCTTCGGCGCGACGGTTTTCGGCAACGCGGGCGCGGGTGTGGCGACGGCGGCCGGCGCCGCCGCCGTGACCGACGACGCGAGCCACGCGAACCCCGCGACGCGCGGTGCGGTGCGCTTCATCGGGCCGCGCATGAACGGTCCTCCCAGCGCGCAGCGAGCGACCCGTCCGCGCCGAACCGGTAGCGGCCGTCGCGCCAGCCCAGGCCGAACAGCGTCAGCACGCTCGTGTAGTAGCCGGGCGCCGCCTGGCGCGCGAGCGCATCGACACGGGCCGCCTGCGCATCGGCGAGCGCATGCTGGCCGCGCGCGTCGAGGAACGGCACGGCCGCCGCGGAGAAGCCGCCATTGCCGTCGTTCGGCCCCGCGACGCCGGTCGTCGTGTCGACCTTCTCCGGCGGCGCGCCATGCGCGGCGATATGGTCGGCGAACGGAGCGAAGCGCGCGAGCAGCGGCGCGGCGAGCGGATCGGCGCGATCGAGCATGCCGGCCCACAGGTACACGCGGATCGCGTTGTACGCGCTTTCCGCATGGGTCTGGGGATCGGGGCCGAAGCCCGCGCCCGCGCGATACAACGCCCAGTCCGGCGAGAAGCCCTTCGGCGCGGTGTCGAGCAGCACGCGGCCGGTACTGGCCGCGAGCGCGGCCCAGCGGCGCTCGTCGGGCAGGCGCGCGGCGAGCCCGCGAATCACCTGCGGCGGCGAATAGCTCGGGTTCACGCGCCATTGGCCATCGGCCAGCTTGAACCCGGTCGGCCCGGGCAGCAGCGTGAGGCCGAGGCCCGGCACGCTGGCCGTCTCGTCGTCGAGCACGCGCTTCGCGAGCAGCGCGCCGCGCGCGGTGTAGCTGCGCTCGTGCCACAGCCGCCCGGCTTCGACGAGCGTGTAGGCGATCCAGAGATCGGCATCCGACGCCGCGTTCGCATCGAGCACGCGCCACGTGCCGTCCGGCGCGCGGCCCCACAGCCACGCCGGCAGCCGGGCGCTCAGGTCGCCCTGTGCGAGGTTGTTCTCGGTCCATGCGAGGATCGTGTCGAACGTGCGTCGGTCGTTCGCGACGAGCGCGAAGAACAGTCCATACGCCTGCCCCTCCGATACCGTGCGCGAATCGGCCGAGCCGACGTCGATCACGCGGCCGTCGGCCGACACGAAATCGCGCTTGAACGCGTCCCAGCGCGGCCACGCCGCGCCGCACCGCACGTCGGCCGCACCGCCTTGCGCCGCCTGCGCGCGCCCGGCCGTCCCGGCTACCCCGGCCGCTGTGCACGCCGCCGCGACGGCCAGCACGAGCGTCGTGCCGCCCCGCCGCGCCGGCCGCGCTGCCCGTCGCCTTGCGAATGCCCAAGCCATCATCCGTTACATCCCCCGGCGGCGCGCGGCGATTTTCTGCAGCACGCTGAACACACCGAGCGCGAGCAACAGCCCCGCGACGACGCCGACCACGCCGAGCGCCACCGGGTACCGCGCCGCCTGCGTCCAGACGCGCGCATACCACGGCACGAAACCGACCACGTACGGATCGCCGACGCGCAGGCTGTCGACCTGTCCCGGCCGCACCAGCGCGAGGTCGCCCTGCAGTTGCGACACGAGGCCCGGCTTTTCGAAGACGTCCAGCAGGTCGGCCAGGCGCGTCTGGTCGGTCGCGGTCAGCGCGACGACGCTGCGGCCGTGGCTGCCCGGCAGTTCGAACCCGGCGAGCGCGGCGAGCGCGCCCGTCTGTTCGATATGCGCGCCACCGTCCGCCATGCCGACGCCATTGCGCCAGCGCTCCTTCACCGAGAACGCGACACGCGTCGCGCCCGTGCCGGCCTGCTGGTCGATCGCCAGCGGCAGCGCCGCGCGCCAGTGCGACAGCAGCGGCGACGCGGGCGAGCCGTCGATCACGAGCAGGTCCTTGCGGCCCGCCAGCGCGGTGACGTCGCCGGGCCGCGCGACCTGCACGCGCAGCGCCGGGAAGCCGGTCCACTGCCCCATGTGGCCGAGCATCGTCAGGTAGGCTTCCAGCTCCTGCGGCGACGGCCGGTCCGGGATCACGACCGCCGTCTGCGACAGGTCGGCGAAGCGCGTGAACGGGAAGCCGCTGTTCGCGAAGAATGCGAGGTTCGGCAACTGCGCGTAGTGGACGAAGTGCGAGAAGTCGATCGTCGAATCGGGATCGATCGCCGCGCGCTGCGGCTCGGTCGCGGTGCTCGAGCAGAGCCCCGTCTTCTGCGAATCGAGCGTGAAGCGGAACTGCAGCTGGTTGCCGCTGCCGACGCGGAACGCCGGGATATCGACATCGCTCGTCACGCGCCCTTCCGGCACCGCCAGCAGCGGCAGTTGCATGCGCCCGCGCGCGTCTTCGGCATGGGCCGGCCCGAGGCGGTACGACTTCACGAGCTGTTCGTTGATCTCGACGGCGAGCGTCGAGTTGTCCTGCACGGTCGGCGCCGTGTAGCGGTAGCGCAGCGTGATCGGCACGCCCGCGCCGTTCCACGAATGCAGGTCGGCCGGCACCCGCAGGTTCAGCCGGATCGCGTCCGGCGACGTGCCGCGCACTTCGAGTTCGCGCGGATCCGACACCAGTTCGCGGAACGCGATCGGCCGGTTCACCGGCAGCCAGCGCGGGGCGTCGTACGGCTTGCGCGGCGCGCCGAGATCGACGTGCGCGACCGTCGCCGCCGGGCCCGACAGCGCCGCGCGGCCGAGCACGAGCGCCGCGACCGCATCGTCGACCTCGGCTGCCGTGCGGCCCGTCACGACCAGCAGCTTGCGGCCCGGCGCGGCCGGGTTGTCGGCGACGGCGAGCAGCGGGCCGTTGACCGACGGCAGCGCGAGGCCGGCCGGCAAGGTCGCGGCCGTGCCGACCACCACCGCCTGGTCGTCGGCCGGCAGCGTCGCCGCGACCGGGAAGCGCGCCTGCCGGTAGTCGGCCTGCGCGCCGAACCACGACGCGAGCACGCCGGCACTGCGCAGCGTCGCCGAGTCGGGCGACGCCGGCAGCACGAACGGCAGCCGCAAGCGCCCGTTGTCGCGCCGGTCGAAGAACGGCGCGGGCAGCAGCGCGAGATCGTTCGGCAGGCGCACCGGCGACTCGTCGAGGATCAGCTCGCTCGTCGGGCTCACGTCGGCCCACAGCGCCGAGCTCGACGGGTCCTCGCAGTGATCGAGCGAGTAGTGCGCGATCAGGCGCAGGCCGATCTGGTTGAAATCGGAGAAGTAACGCGGATCGATCGGGATGTCCTGCGTGACCGTGCGGCCCGCGCGCGTCGCGTCGAACGGGACGGTCGCGACCACCTCGTCGTTCACCGAGACCTTCAGGTGCGACATCGGGAACACGAGCGACGGCGAATACGCATAGGTCAGGCGCAGCCGCGCGCCGGTGACCACGCGGTCGAGCCGCACGCCCGCATGGATCGTGCGCGCATCGTCGGCGCCGCGCAGGTGCACCGGATCGAACGCGCCGAGCGACGCGAACGGCAGGTGCACGGTCGTCGCCGGCAGGCCGGCGGGCGTCGCGCCGGCGGCGCTCGATGCGGCCGATGCGCTCGATGCGGCCGCGCCGTTGGCAAGCGCAGGCGTGGCCGGGCTGCCGGCGGCCGCCGAAACGGATGCCGACGCGGCCGGCATCGGCGCGGCCGACAGCGCGGCCGCATGAAACGCGCCGAACGTGGCGAGCGACAGGACGAACAGCGACACGGCCGGCTTCATGCGCGGCTCCGCATCGTCGTGGTCGTCCGGTGATCAAGCGCGCCGCTGTCGACGCGCCCAAAGCAGCTATGCCCGTGAGTGCACATCCCCACTGCTTCCCCTCAAAGTCTGGCCTGAATGCATGTATCGAAACGACGCGGCGCATTCTTCCGCTGCCGGTCCATCGGACGGTGCGCGCCTGGCACCGGCGCTCGCACATTCGTCACACTATCTCAAAATCAGGACAAAACTCACCCTGATTCGCGCTGACGAAGCGAAAAACAACTCAATACGGTCGGAAATGCTGCGTGCGGCGACTGAATGGCAAGAATTACGCCGTTGCTGCCGGCCGGACCGATCGGCATACTGCCGACGCTGCCGGATCGGCGAACCGTCGCGCCGGCGAACCGTCCGGATACCGATGCCGGATGCCGGATGCCGGATGCGACCCCTTGCGGGCCGCCCGGAACGCGCTGCCGCGTGGGCGGCGCGTATGCTACCGCAAGCCGGCGCCGCGTGCCGGGCTTTCTTCATGGAAAACTGACTTGGATCAAATCGTCGACACCGCCACCCCGTCCCCCGACACGCTGCTGCGCATCATCGCCACGCAGACCGAGATCGCGAAACTCGGCCTCGACCTCGGCAGCCTGATGGCTTATGTGACCGAGCAGGTGCCGCAACTCACGGGCGCGAGCGGCGCGGCGGTCGAATTCGCCGAAGGCGACGACATGGTGTACCGCGCCGCGTCGGGTTCCGCCGCCGGGATGCTCGGGCTGCGGTTGCGCCGCTCGGGCAGCCTGTCGGGCCTGTGCGTGACGCGCGGGGAATTGCTGCGCTGCACGGATTCGGAAACCGACCCGCGCGTCGATCGCGATGCCTGCCGCCGCGTCGGGCTGCGCTCGATGCTGGTGATGCCGCTCACCCATGCGGACACGACGGTCGGCGTGCTGAAGGTGATGTCGCCGGAGGTCGACGGCTTCTCGGCCGCCGACGCCGGCACGCTGCGGCTCACGGCCGACCTGATCGCCGCGGCGATGTTCCACGCGGCGCGCAACGAGGCGAACGAGTTGTACCTGCGCGCGACGCACGACGCGCTCACCGGCCTGCCGAACCGCGCGCTGTTCTACGACCGCCTGCGCCAGTCGATGCACACGGCGCTGCGCGCGAACGGCCGGCTCGGCATCCTCAACATCGACATGGACGGGCTCAAGCCGATCAACGACGGCTACGGCCACCGCGCGGGCGACGCCGCGCTGCGCGAGGCCGCCACGCGGATGCTGGGCGCCGTGCGGCGCTCGGATACGGTCGCGCGGGTGGGCGGCGACGAGTTCGCGGTGATCCTGCCGAACGTCGGCAGCCGCGACGACATCGACGCACAACGCGCACGGCTCGCCCGGCAGGTCGCCGAACCGTTCGAGTTCGAGGGGCAGCCGCTGCGGCTCGGCGTCAGTGTCGGCGTCGCGATGCTGCCCGAAGACGGCACCGACATGAACGCGCTGATCGAGCATGCGGACCAGGCGATGTACGAGGTGAAGCGCACGCGGACGCAGCGGGCATGCCACGCGTGACGTGGGACGCCCGGCCCATTCGGCCAGCCGGGCCGCTCGCGCACGGCTGACCGGACTGCGGCACCGCGATCGCCGCCCCGACCACGATCCACTGCACGATCGCGACCAGCACGCCGGCCCGGCACAACCCGAGCGCGCTCATGACGCGTCGACCCGCTGCGCGAGGCCGACCGTGAAGATGCCCAGCTCGCGATCCGCTGGTCGAGCTTGCGAAAGCCCGCGCGCGCGACGAGTTCGTCCATCCCGGCCTGCGAGCGGCGGCGCATCACCCAGGTCGCCTCGCCGCGATGATTGTTCAGCGCGCTCGAGTTCAGCGCACGCGCGATGAATTCCAGCTGCGGATGCCACGGCTGTCCGGTGCAGACGAGATAGCCGCCGGGCGGCACCGCCTGTGCGAGCCCGCGCAGCTCGAACGCACGCAGCGGCGCGAGCGCCTGCGCGCGGTCACGCTCGCCGAGTCGACGAGGTGCGCGACGCGCGCCGAATGTTCGTGGCCTCGATGCAGCAGCACGATCGCGTCGCGGCAGCGCGGGCCCGTCGCGGGCCAGTGACGGTAGAACAGCGTGTCGCCGTCGTGCGTGACGAAGCCGGCCTCGCGGGCCGTGCGTGCGCTCATGCGATCTCTCTCGTTTCGTTATTCGAATCATGCGGCGCCGGTCCCGCTATGGCCGCCAGCCGCCGTCAGCCACCCGCTTCGGCGACGCCCGCCTGCACGCGCCGCACCGCCGTCACGATCGACAGCACGATCAGCACGCGCCACAGCCACGCGGCGACACCGCCGACCGGCAGGCCGAAGCCGATCCACAGCGCGAACGCCCCGAGCGCGAGCGCGCGGTCGCTCTTGCCGAACGGGCCGTCGTAGCGGCGCGTCGCACCGGCGAGCGGACCGATCAGCCCCGCGCATTCGACGATGATCGCCGTGAGCGCGAACAGCCAGACATCTGCCGGCGCGAACGCGGGAATCGCGAGGAACGGCAGCACGAGCGCGACATCGGACACGATGTCGCCGAGCTCGTTCAGGTACGCGCCGAGCGTGCTCTTCTGCCCGTGCTCGCGGGCGAGCATGCCGTCGATCGCGTTGAGCGCCATCCGCACGAACAGCCAGATCGGAATCAGCAGGAACAGCACGCGGGCGAACACGCCGAGCCCCGCGAGCGCGCCGACGACGATCGAGCCGCCGGCCGCGAACAGCGTGACCTGGTTGGCCGTGACGCCGCGCTCGGCAAGCGAATCCGCGAACGGACGCAGACGGTTCTGGAATTTCGGTTTGAGTGCGTAAAGGCTCATCGTTTTATTGGTTCGGCACGTTCGGATACGTTCGTCGCCGCCATGCCCCGGGCGGCGCAACCGCCGGCGGCGGCTTTCGACAGGTGGCCGTAATCGTCGCCGAGCGGCCCCGACGCGTCAAGCCGCGCGCCGCGCCGGGCAATCTGGCGTTTTCGACGGAAACTCGCGATAATCCGCTGGCCCGTGAGCGCAGCAATTCACTCGAACTGTCGCCGGGCGCTCGTGCAACAGCCGATTATCACGCCGTCGAACGGCGCATTCGCCGCAACGCAACTCTGCCGGCGCATCGTCCGATGATCGCGGCCCTGCGACAGGCAGCCACGAATTTGAAAAAACTTGAACAATGGCCGTCCGGCGCGCATCCTGCCGCGCCGGCATTCCGGGATTCCGCCCGCCGCGCCCGCGCGGCCGCGCGGGCATGCACGCAGGAGGCGCGGCGCCGATGAACATCCTGAACATCTGGCAGCGCGATTTCCTGCTGTCGATCGTGCGGCTCGTCGCCGGCGCGTATCCGGTCTGGCATCAGGCGCCGCCTTCCCCGACGCAGAAGATCTACTTCTCGAATCACACGAGCCACATCGACACGCTCGCGATCCTCGCCGCGCTGCCGCGCGACGTGCGCGCGGTCGTGCGGCCCGTCGCCGCGCGCGATTACTGGGACAGCGGCGACCTGAAGCGCCACATCGCGCAGAAGCTGCTGAACGTCGTGCTGATCGACCGTCACCGCGAGAGCGGCGGCGACCCGTTGGACCCGGTGCGCGATGCGTTACGGCAAGGCCACTCGATCATCATCTTCCCGGAAGGCACGCGCGGCGCCGACGTGTTGCCGCAGCCGTTCAAGAGCGGCCTGTTCCATCTCGCGACCGAGTTTCCGAACGTCGCGCTCGCGCCGGTCTATCTCGAGAACCTGCAGCGCATCATGCCGAAGGGCGCGATCTGGCCCGTGCCGCTGATCTGCAAGGTGCACTTCGGCGCGAACGACGCGCTCGGCACCGGTGAGGACAAGCCGACCTTCCTCGCCCGCATGCGCGACGCGATCGTCGCGCTCGCGCCGCCGCAGCGGCCGGCCGGCTGAACGCGGCGCCCTCCTCTCCCTTTTCCGGACCTCTTCATGCGAACTCTCTTCTGGGAACTGGTCGCGGGCGTCACCGGCGTGCTGGTGCTCGCGACCGTGATCGGCGCGATCCTCGGCGCGCGCAGCGGCGGCGCGAGCGCGACCATCGTCAACCTGAACCAGCGCATCCGCGCGTGGTGGGCGATGATCGCGATCATGGTCATCGCGATCAGCCTCGGCAACAACGTCACGTATCTGGTGTTCGCGCTGCTGTCGTACCTGACGCTGCGCGAGTTCATCACGCTCACGCCGACGACCGCGAGCGACCATACGACGCTCTTCATCGCGTTCTTCGTCGCGATTCCGGTGCAGTACCTGCTGCTCGGGATCAACTGGTACGGGATGTATTCGATCTTCGTTCCGGTACACCTGTTCTTCGCGATGTCGCTGGTGTCCGCGCTCACGCAGGACACGCGCGAATTCCTGAGCCGCAACGCGAAGATCAACTGGGCGCTGATGGTGTGCGTGTACGGGCTGAGCCACGCGCCGGCCGTGCTGATCCTCGACATTCCGCGCTACGCCGGGCAGAACGCGCTGCTGCTGTTCTTCTTCCTGTTCGTCGTGCAGATCAGCGACGTGCTGCAGTACGTGGTCGGCAAGCTGTGCGGGCGCCGCAAGATCGCGCCGCAGCTGTCGCCGTCGAAGACGGTCGAAGGCTTCGTCGGCGGCGGCCTGCTCGCGACGCTGTGCGGCGCATCGCTGTATCGCGTGACGCCGTTCAGCTTCGGCGCGGCGTTCGGGATCTCGCTCGCGATCGTGATCGCGGGCTTCGTCGGCGGCCTCGTGCTGTCGGCCGTGAAGCGCTCGCTCGGCACCAAGGACTGGGGGTCGATGATCGCGGGCCACGGCGGGATGCTCGATCGCGTCGACTCGGTCTGCTTCGCGGCGCCGGTGTTCTTCCACCTCGTGCGCTACCTGTACGTGTGATGCGCGGGCGGCGCGGCATCGCAAGCGCTAACGCGTCGGCGGGATGGGAAACCGGCGCGTTCGGCGCATACTGACGCTCATCCCCACCCTTGCGCCGCATCGCGCGACGAGCCACTGCCACCGAACCCGCCCATGAAACTGAAACTCGACATCGTGCAGCTGGCCGGCCGCGACGGCGACACACCGTACAACCTGCGGCGCACGCTCGACGCCATCGCGAGCTGCGCGCCCGGCACCGACATCGTGATGTTTCCGGAAGCGCAGCTCACCGGCTTTCTCGATCCGTCGAATCTCGCGCGCGTGGCCGAGCCGCTCGACGGTCCGAGCATCGGCGCGGTGATCGCGGCCGCACGGGCGCGCAACGTCGCGGTGGTGGCCGGGCTGATCGAGAACGACGGCGGGCGCTTCTACAACACGACCGTGTTCGTCACGCCGGACGGCATCGCGCTGCGCTATCGCAAGACACATCTGTGGCTGAGCGAGCGCGACGTCGTGCTGCCCGGCGACCGCTACGCGAGCGTCGAATGGCGCGGCGTGCGGATCGGCCTATTGATCTGCTACGACAGCGAATTTCCGGAAACCGGCCGCGCGCTTGCGGCGCTCGGCACGCAGCTGATCCTCGTGACCGACGGCAACATGGAGCCGTACCGTCAGGTGCATCGCATGTCGGTCTCGGCCCGCGCGATGGAAAACCAGGTGTTCGCGGTCGTCGCGAACCGCGTCGGCGCAGGTGCGCACGACGTCGTGTTCGCGGGCGGCAGCCTCGCGGCCGATCCGTTCGGCAACCTGATCTTCGAGGCCGGCAACGGCGAATCGCGCCACACGGTCGAACTCGATCTCGACCAGGTCGCCGCGTCGCGCGCGGTCTACGACTATCGTGCGGATCAGCGCCTGCACATCGCGGGCGAACGCATCGAGCACGCGGACGGGCGTCGCGAGTGGTTGATTCCGTGAGAGTCGGGCGCCCGCATTGCCGCTCTCTCCGCGCTCCGATCATCCGGGCGTTCTCAGTCAGCCACGGCATGATTCCGCGAGTGGCGGCTGATCGATGATAAGCGTTCGGACCCAACGACGAGGTCGAGCTGCGGACTTTCATCGCCGAGCTCGAGATTCAAGTTCGAATTCCGTTCATCGTCGATCGACCCTGCGCGATCGGTTCACTTCCTATAACTGTTACTCGCACTGACAGCGTACTCGTCGCCTGTCGGCGCCACTTCGCCAAGATTTACCACGGCGCGCGACTCGTCTTCATCGTATGACCTTCGTGTCCGCTCGGACACCATTCCTCACTTCTCCGCTGTCGTAGCCGGACTATGTCCCTGGATCCAGGCCGATCGAGGCTCGCGCTTCATTCGCGGCGAATTCACATAATTTAAAACTCTTCAGCTCACCGGATTCAACAAAAATCTCGGCCGCCTCAGCCGCAAACACCGCGATTTCGCGTGATTTGGCTAGCCCAAGCCCAGATGAGCCCGCTTCCTCAGGACCGTACCCGCATCGTTCAACGAGCCACTTCATCGAGACCGATGCTAGATTTGATGCCACCAAAGCGCATCGAAATTCCGAGGATTCTCCAATTCACTAATTTATAAATTAGCCAGTGAATTTAAAAAAATATGGTGAAAATAAAAAGATTACCTTACTACCGAATGAGTGCTTCGGCACTCCCTTTTTACGCCTCGACGTGGAAAGCCTGTACCGGGTCGCACGGATGTGTGCCGATCAATACGCTGCAAACCATTTCGTACGCACGGCTTGCGCCGGGTGAAACGCCACCACCGCCACCACCCAAACCCGCAACTGAACAGATCGAGGCAGAAGCCGCGTTCAGGAAGCTGCTTGCAGCGCAGCTGCCCAACGTTCCTCTCCAATCTCCGCAGCCGCCCGCGCAGCCAAAGGATACAGACGGGGAAGATCATGACGCGATTCCCGAGTTTGATTTGCAGGATGTACCGGTTGCGATGGACAAGATCGGCTGGCCTGTTGCTGCCAAAATTGCAAGAGCGTGGTTTGCGAATCCCAAGCATATCTACAATGACGAGCCCAACTCCGAACAGCCGATCGACAATACGACCATTACACTCAAATGGGCGTTGAAATTCGGAAGTGTTAGAAAAAAATACGAAGACCTAATTTCCAGCAGAATTTACTCATCGGGCGCGACCAGAGAGGCAAAATTAAAAGTCTCCAGACAGGTACAAGCCACCTTTCTCGACCAGAAGACGTCGAACTTCTATTTTGACACCACTCCCCTCATCAACGATGAAAGACAGTTTCACATCGATTGGCAATTCCAGTTTCAGAACATTCCAACGAGTGCGACGCTCGACGGACTACTCTTGACCGATCTGACAGCGGCACTAGGAAATTTCAATTTATATGCCGCCATTGGCAGAGTCCGAATTTCCTCTGAAAAATATTTTCGATATGATGGAAAAACTAAATCATATTGCATTGACGCCACCGCCACAATCACTCACATCTATATCTATGTAAAGGACAACTATTCCTTCAATGACAAAGGCGACGGAAACAGTCAATACCTGGGGCACTGGAACAGGAAAGACATGATTCTCTCGTATCGCGCTGTCGTCAGCGATATAATCGACGGAAAAAAGCTTCACACTCAGATGGGCGACTCAACGATCGAGAAAACCACCGCCGATTGGCCCTATCTTCCCAATCATCCACTCGACAAGCCCGTTGACAAACGCCCCGGCATTGCAAAACTTTTAAGCAAAAACGTTTACTATCCCGTGTACAATAAAAGCTACAACGAATGGCGGGAGAAGCACAACAGAGGTGGCGACTTCATGATCTATAGCAAACCGAAACTACTGAAACTGAACAGGCCACTTCAATTCAAACTGGAGACGATATGCCACCCGCCAGAACCAATATGAAAAATCCGTACAGGACAGCCATCACAGTCGGCGCATTGATATTTCTATCGCTCGTCGGTGGCAGCATCATTTTTTTACAAGCAAATCGTGATGACACGGATTGCCAGCACCACAACTACAACGACAAGTTGAATGGTGGAGTCAAGGAGTTTGCCGGCAAGAAATACACGATCGATATCTGTGGCAGCGGCACCAACAATAACCACTTCTTCGGCGACGGAATGGATTCAGTAAAACTGACCATCTCGGATTCTCAAGGTGAGATTCTGGCCCGAAGATACTACAAGGTGTTCTGGGACGGGAGGCCAGGTCACGAACAGCTCATGATCGGGCCCGACAGCATTACTTACCAGGATGACGAGAAGCAAAAGGACTATACGATCGCCATGCCGCCGGCCACGATTGACTGGATAAGAGCGCGGCTCCCATTTTTTTGACCGGCCATATGAGCCAGTCGCCGAGCATGCTCCTGCAAGAAAATAGCGGGCCTTTCCCATGAGTTCGCCGGTAGCGATGACTATCGCCACGCATCCCGGCGCGCATATCCTCGGTCACTCAGGCTCCGGCACATCGATCGCCAGCAACACCGAGCTGACCGACTTGCCGTGCGCATCGAGCGCGAGCGAACGCGTGACGCCGCCGCCGAGCGCATCGCGCAGCACGAAGTTGAACGCGGCAAGCGCCGGCAGCTCGTAGCGCACGACGTCGCCGTGCACGATGCCCGCGAGCCATCCCTTCACCGCGGCCGCATCGAGATGCGCGCGCAGGTGTTCGTAGTGACGCGGATCGCGGCAGATGACCGATACGTTCAGCGTATTGCCCTTGTCGCCGGTGCGCGCATGCGCCAGTTCACGCAATTGCATCATGCCTCCACGAAAGAAAACGACGGCGTCACGGCCGTGCGCGGCAGCAGCACCGACTGCACGGCGATCACCTCGCGCGTCGACTTGAACGCACCGCCGCCGCCGGCCGGCCCGTTCGTATAGAGCGTCTCGACTTCGTTGCCGATCCGCGCGGCCTCGGCGGCACTCGCCGCACGGCCGGCCACCCGCACGCGGACTTCGGCCGGCTCGCCGCGCACGGCGGGCGTCGCGTCGCCGTACAGCGCATCCACGCCGATCAAATCGAAACGCAGTTCGGTCGCGGCCACGCCCGTCAGCGCGAGCCGCTCGCGGACGATGTCGAGCGCGAGCCGCGCGCGTTCCAGCGCGCCCGGCCCGCCGTACGAGATCTGCCCTTCGCCGATGTGGCCGTCGACATACGCGACCGACACCTTGAGCGTCCCGGTGCGTGCGCTGCCGCGCCCGCCCGTCACGCGCACGCGGTCCGGCGCCTCCTCCGCCACCGCCACGCGCGTGAAATCCGCGACGACGTCGGGCTGCAGGTAGCGCGCCGGATCGTGAATCTCGTACAGCAGCTGTTCCTTGCAGGTCGCCGCGCTCACGCGGCCGCCCGCGTGCGGCACCTTGGTGATCACGACTGAGCCGTCGGCCGCGACCTCGCCGATCGGGAAGCCGAGCCGCGCGAGGTTCGGCACATCCTTGTAGCCCGGGTCGGCGAAATACCCGCCCGTCACCTGCCCCGCGCATTCGAGCAGATGGCCGACGACCGTCGCGGCCCCGAGCGTGTCCCAGTCGTCCATCCGCCAGCCGAACGCGTGGATCAGCGGCGCGGCGAACAGCGACGGATCGGCGACGCGCCCGGTCAGCACGACGTCCGCGCCGGCCGCGAGCGCATCGACGATCGGCGCGGCGCCGAGATACGCGTTCGCGGACACGATGCGGTCGCGATACGCGGCGACTTCGTCGCCCGACTCCTCGAAGCGGAACGCGCCGCGCAGCACGACGTCGAGCACGTCGTCGCCTTCGACCGCCGCGACCTTCAGCCCCGCGAGGCCGAGCGACTGCGCGATCCGCGCGGTGCGCCGCGCGGCCGCGCGCGGGTTCGCCGCGCCCATGTTCGACACGATCCGCACGCGCTTGTCCGCCGCCACCGGGAGCACGGCATGCATGCGCGCGTCGAGCAGCGGATCGTAACCGAGCGCCGGATCCTTGCGCCGCGCCTGCTGCGCGAGCGCGATCGTGCGCTCGGCCAGGCACTCGAAGACGAGATAGTCGAGCTGCCCGTGTTCGGCCAGCTCGACCGCGGGCTCGATCCGGTCGCCCGAATAGCCGGCGCCCGCGCCGATGCGCACGCGCCGTTCGTGTGGTGGCTTTGCTGTCATGTCGGTACCGTGATCCGGCGCTCGCGCGCCGGGAAAAAAATCAAAAGACGCCCATCACGACGCACGCGATCGTCATCACGATCGAGGCGCCGAACAGCAGCGGGAACGTGAACTTCTGGTGCTCGGCCAGCTCGATGCCGCACAGGCCGACGACGAGGAACGTCGCGGGCGTCAGGGGGCTGACCGGAAACCCGGTCGTCATCTGGCCGAGCAGCGCGGCCTGCCCCACGTGCACGGCCGGCACGCCGAGCTGGCCGGCCACTTCGGCGATCACCGGCAGCACGCCGAAGTAGAACGAATCGGGATCGAACAGCATGCTGAGCGGCATCGACGCCAGGCCGAGCGCGACCGGAATGTGGCCGGCCATCGACGGCGGCACGAAGCCGACCGCCGCCTGCGCCATCGCCTTCAGCATCCCGCTGCCCTGCATGATCCCGGTGAACACGCCGGCCGCGAGCAGGATGCCGGCCATCATCAGCGCCGCGCGCGCATGCGCGTCGATGCGCTTCCTCTGCATGTCGACGTCCGGGTAGTTCACCATCAGCGCGATGCACAGCCCGACCATGAACATGATCGCCGGCGGGATCTTCTCGCCCATCACGACCATCGTGCCGAGCACGACGAGCGTCAGCAGCAGGTTGAACCAGAACAGGCGCGGCCGGCGCAGCGCCTGCTCGTCTGGCGTGAGCGCCCGGGTCGGCAGCGGAATCGACGCGTCGTCGCGCGACAGTCCGAGCCGCTTCTCCTCGCGCCGCCCAAGCCAGTACGCGACGCCGAACACGAACACGAGCCCGATCGCCTGCACCGGAATCAGCGGATTGAACAGCGCCGACACCGGCAGGTGCAGCGAGGCCGACGCACGGATCATCGGCCCCGTCCATGGCAGGAAGTTGATCCCCGCGGCCATCGACACGGCCGCGGCCAGCACGCGCCGGTCCATCTTCAGGCGGTCGTAAAGCGGCAGCACCGCGGGAATCGTCACGAGAAAGCACACGGCGCCCGAGCCGTCGAGGTGGATCAGCAGCGCGAGCAGCGTCGTGCCCATCACGATCCGCGTGGGCCGCGTGCCGACCGCGCGCAGGATGCGGTCGATGATCGGGTCGAGCGTGCCGGCGTCGGTGATCGTCCCGAAATAGAGGATCGCGAACACGAACATCCCGACCACGGGCGCGAGGCCCTTCAGCCCGTCGATCACGAACTTGCTGGTATGCAGCCCGAAGCCGCCGATCAGCGACGCCGCGATCGGCACGATGATCAGCGCGACGAGCGGCGACATGCGCCTGGACAGAATTGCGGCCAGCAGCACGACGATCGTGCCCAGCCCGAGTAACGGCAGCATCGGTGTCTCCTACCTTGTCTTTTGTTGGAGACGAGCGTAAGGTCGGCGCAGCGATAGCACAATTGAAATGATTTGATCGCAGCAATCACGAATCGTTATGGATCTGAACCTTCGCGACATTCGCGCGTTCGTCACCGTCGCGCAGGCCGGCAACTTCACGCGCGCCGCCGCGCGGCTGCACCTGTCGCAGCCGGCGCTGACCGTGCAGATCCGCCGGCTCGAGGAGATCGTCGGCGCGCGGCTGTTCGACCGCAACAGCCGCAGCGTCGCGCTCACGCAGACCGGGCGCGAACTGCTGCCGCTGCTGCAGCGTTCGCTCGACGACATGGAGCGCGTGCTGCGCGACGCGCGGGCGCTCGGCGAAGGCGCGAGCGGCACGGTACGGCTCGCGTGCCTGCCGACGTTTGCATCCAGCCTGCTGCCGGAGCTGATCCAGTCGTTCCGGCGCGACGTGCCGCGCGCGGGCTTCGACATTCGCGACGGCGTCGCGAGTCTCGTCACCGCGCTGGTGCGCAACGAGGAAGCCGATCTCGGGCTGACCGGCGGCGACGCGTTCGACGCGTCGCTGGACGTGCTGTACGCGGGCGCCGACCGGCTCGTCGCCGTGTGCCCGAAGGATCATCCGCTCACGCGCAAGCGGCGCGTGCGCACCGCCGACGTCGCCGCCGTGCCGCTCGTGCTGACCGCACAGGGCACGAGCGTGCGCAGCGTCGTCGATGCCGCGCTGGAAGCGGCCGGCTGCACGCCCGACATCGCGTGCGAACCGACCTACATGATGACGGCCGTCGCGATGGTGCGCGGCGGCCTCGGCGTGACGATCCTGCCGGCCGCCGCGCGCGAGGTGCGCGCCGAGCCCGACCTCGTCGCGAAGCCGATCGACGACCCGGCGTTCGTGCGGCCGATCGCGCTCGTCGCGAAACGCGGGCGCACGCTGTCGCGCGTCGCGCAGGCGTTCGCCGACGTGATGCTGGCGGAATTGAACAAGCGCGCGTGAACCGCGCGCCCGAATCGCGAACGAAAGCCCGCTTTCTGCCTACTGCGCGTCCGGATCGACGTGCAGCGATTCGCCGATCGCATAGAAGTTGCCGCCCGCGATGTAGTGCAGGCTGCGCAGCGCCGGATCGGCCGATTCGAAATACCAGTGACCGTCGCGGAACACGCGCGTGTCGGACCATGCACCGACCACCTCGCCGATGAACAGGTCGTAGGCCTGCTGGTTGTGCGGCTCGGGTATCAGCTTGCACGCGAGCCAGCCCGAGCAGCCGGCGACGAACGGCAGGTCATGGCCGGCGACGTCGAACAGCGTGACGCCCGCCTCGCGCAGCTTGTCCGGCCGCTCGGCGAGACTGTGACTGCCGACCGCATGCGTGAGCTGGAGCTGCGCGGCCGTCGGCACCTGGATCACGAAGGTGCCGCTGCGCTCGACCAGCTCGCGCGTCTTCGCGGACTTGTCGAGCACGACCGTCAGCTTCGGCGGCAGGAAATCGAGTGCGCAGGCCCACGCGGCGGCCATCACGTTGTCGACGCCGTCGTGACGGGCCGACACGAGCACGGTCGGGCCGTGGTTGAGAAGACGGTAGGCTTTCTTCAGCTCCACCGGAGCGATGTGACTGTCCATGCGGGTTCCCTGGTGAGCGGCACGACGCGTGCCGGCCGAGGCCAGCATTCTCGCACTCCGTGCCGATCGCCGCTGACGGCGCGCGCGGGCGCGCTGCGTCACACCCAAATCGCTCGCGCGGTGCGCGCAATAACACACTCGGCCCGCATCACGCGATTCGATTCGTTAAATAATCAATTGATGAATCGACGACCAATGCATCGTCGTCGAAATTCGACTGGAAATCGTGCGGAATTATCACGATTCCGGCAATACGCCGGTCGCGCCATCTCGAAATTCAAATCGATTGATACACGATTCTCAATAATGTGAATCTCTCAATGGACCTTGCCGAAGCATGCATCTGTCGGCTTTATGTCACATCGGAGAATTTCGTTTTTGCCGTTCGTCTGCGGCTCGGTAGTCTCCTGCCATTCCGGTTCAAGAAAACAGGCCAATCGCAAGGAGATGAAATGAAACGCACGACCCTCTCGCTGATTTCGCTCGCGTCGTTCGCGGCGATGCCCGCCGCGCATGCGCAGTCGAGCGTCACGCTGTATGGCGTGATCGACACGTCGATCACGTACGTGAATCACGCGCAGGGCAAGGACAACGCGTGGATGCTCGGCAACAGCAGCGCTGGCAATCTCTCCGGCAGCCGCTGGGGCGTGAAAGGCAGCGAGGATCTCGGCGGCGGGCTGAAGGCGCTGTTCCAGCTCGAGAACGGCTTCGACCCGAGCAGCGGCCGGCAGGGCCAGGGCGGCCGCCTGTTCGGCCGGCAGGCGTTCGTCGGGCTGTCGAGCGACCGCTACGGCACGCTCACGTTCGGCCGCCAGTACGATCCGCTCATCGACCTCGTGCAGGGCATCACCGCCGACAACTATCTCGGCAGCGTGTTCGCGACGCCGGGCGACGTCGACAACTACGACAACAGCTTCCGCGTCGACAACGCGGTGAAGTACACGTCGGCCGTGTATTCGGGCCTGCAGTTCTCGGCGATGTACTCGTTCGGCGGCATCGCCGGCAGCACCGGCGCCGCGCAGTCGTATTCGGCCGCCGTGTCGTACAACAACGGGCCGTTCAGCGTCGCGGGCGGGTACTTCCACGCGACCAACAGCCCCGCGTCGAACGGGCTGCGCAACGGCTGGACCAGCTCGTCGGACGGCACCTTCGACGGCCCGATCAACACCGGCTACGCGAGCGCGCATTCGATCGGCATCGCCCGCATCGCGGGCCAGTATGTGGCCGGCCCGTTCACGTTCGGCCTCGGCTACAGCAATGCGCAATACCGCCGCGACGCGAGCTCGGTGTTCAACTCGAACGAGCACTACAACACCGGGCAAGGCTTCGTGAACTACCAGGCGACCAATGCGCTGCTCGTCGGGCTCGGCTACAGCTACACGCGCTCGGGCGGCGATACGTCGGCGACCTATCACCAGGTGTCGGCCGGCGCGGACTATACGCTGTCGAAGCGCACCGACGTGTACCTCACCGCCGCGTACCAGCACGCGAGCGGCCAGACGGGCGACGGCAACGGCGGGTCGATGGCCACGCAGGCGTCGATCGGTTCGTACGGCTATGCGGGCACGAGCTCGCAGACGATGGTCAACCTCGGCCTGCGTCACCGCTTCTGAGCGACGACGGCCGGCTGCGTGAGGCGTCGCGCGGCCGGCCGGTCGATACCGGATTTCGGGAGTCGAGGATGCATCGACACGGCGGCTGCGGCCGCCGTCGTCGTTTCTATGGCCCGCGCACCGGCGCGCCTTTTATCGTCCGTTTCGCTGCACCATTCATTGCCGCATTCGCCGCGCAACTGACGCGTGGCGTCAGTATTTCGATAGCGGCCGCACCCTGGCATGCGCACGATAATCGGCCCCTTTTTACCGATTCCATCCTGTCGCACGGAGATACCGGCGCCCGCGAAAATCCGCGACAAATCCGCCGGCAAATGCAAAGGAAAGTTTGACGCGAGCCATTTGCCTGCGCGCTATGGCACACTTCGCGTCTGCGTAATTTCCTTGCACCGGGCGGCCGGATTCCGCCCCATCCTGCCATGCCGCGTCAGACTGCCCGTTCGATCAGCCACGCCACGCCGAAGATCGCCGCGACGATCGTGTTGTCGTGCGCGCTGCACGGGTTCGCGCGGGCCGACTGCCTCGACGACGCGGCCACGTTCCAGAAAGTGAGCGTGAGCCTGTTGCGCGGCATCGCGCAGGTCGAATCGGGGATGAATCCGAACGCCGTCAACACCAACACGAACGGCACCGTCGACATCGGCCTGATGCAGATCAACAGCACCTGGCTGCCGACGCTCGCGCGCGAAGGCATCACGCGGGAAAGCCTGTTCGATGCGTGCACCAACGCGTACGTCGGCGCGTGGATCCTGTCGCAGAACATCCGCCAGCTCGGCGCCAACTGGAACGCGATCGGCGCGTACAACGCCGCGTCGCCCGACAAGCGCCTCGCGTATGCGCGCAAGGTCTATGATGCAATCCGGACCATGCCGGATTCGCCGGATACTCCCATGCCCATCCTTCCGCCCTCCTTCACGCCGCCGCAACAGGTGCAGGCGTACAACCCGTTCGCCAGCCTGAGCGTGTCGGCACCGCCGGTCGCACGGCCCCGCACGCTCGCGCCTGCCGCGCCGCCGCCGCAACCGCAAGGCGGGCCGGCCGGCCCGGCCGGCACGTACAACTTCGGCTGGACCGTCACGGGCGCCGACCAGGCCAAGCCGACCCAGGTGTTCGACGACGGCGCGCGGATCTACGTGCAGTTCAGCGACATGAAGCACGTGCCGGCGATCTTCACCGAGACGTCGTCGGGCCGCGTGCTGATGTCGTGGGAGCTGCAGTTCCCGTATGCCGTTCTGACGCGTCCCGCGCAAACGTTAATCTTCCAGCTCGGGCCGTTCGAGGCGCGCGCGCAGCGCGGCGCGACGGGGACGACCGCTCAGGCGGGCGCGGCAGCCGCAGCGGGCGCGCAGCGTTCGGGTGCGACGGCCGCCACGGCAGCGACGGCGACGGCAGCGCCCGCATCCAGACACACCGCCGATGCAGCGGCCAAGCGCACCGCATCGGCCGATGCGCTTTGGTATATCGACACGGCGTCCACGTCGGGTTCGGCAGCAACCTCGAGTCAGGCCAATACGTCGACGGCATCGACCGCGTCGAACACGCCTGCGACGTGGCCCACCGCAGTGACGTCGAACACGCCGCCGCCGGTTGCGACACCTCAGGCGCCCGCCGCGCCGAAGCCGGGCGCACGCGTCAGCACCGACGCGCTCTGGTACATCTCGAAGTAACGCTCGGGCCGGCCCGATCCCTCACCCGCGCCGCACCCAGATCACCTTGCCGTCGCGAATGCCGAGGTCGCGGCGCTCCTCGCGATAGTCCATCGTGCCCGGCAACGACCGGCCGTCGCGCTCGAGCACGCGCCACAGGCAGCCGTCGAGCAGCGCGGCCGCATCGGCCTCGGTCTTGCCGATCAGCGCGTCGTCCAGCGTGGCGTCCGCCTTGCACGTGTTCACGGCGCCCGACGGCGCGGGGTTCGTCACCGCGCCGCCGGCGGTGGCGTTGGGGTGCTTCGTGTTCATGTCCGCACATCCCACAAAGGTTGCGCTCGCAACGAGTGCCGCGAGCATCGCGATCGTGTTCTTCATCGGTTTCTCCCTGTCGCGGCCCGGCGCGGCAGGTGCGGGATGCGCGCACGCACCGGGCGTTGGATCCATGATGGGTTCTGCGCGCCACCGGCCGGCAAGGCACCGTATTGCGCGATCCGTTCGAGTCGAATCGGCTCCGCGCAGTCGCCTCGACAGCCTGACGCCGAAGCCGAAGCCGAAGCCGAAGCCGAAGCCGAAGCCGAAGCCGAAGCCGAAGCCGCCTTCATGTTACCGCACCGATCCGCGGCGAAGTCGTGCTCCCCGGACGGGGCGCTGGCGAATCATGCCGTTCGCGTCAGAACTTGTACGTCACGCCGGCCATGCCGAAGTAGTTGCTGCGCGTCTGGACGATCGGGCTGTCGCCATAGCGTCCGAGCAGCCGCGTGAAGCCGCTGGTCGCATGCACCGACCAGTGCCGCGACACGCCCCAGTTCCATGCGAGCGACAGCGTTGCGCTGTCGACCCCGCCGCTCGTCGAATACGGCCTGAAGCCGCTCGCCGCCGACTGCGCGTCGGTCACGCCGTAGAACGTCTGCATGTAGCGCCCCGTGCCGGCATGCACGCTGCCGGTCACGACGACATCGTGGCGGCCGGCCTTGAATACCGGCACCGCGAGATCGACGTGGCCGGACAAGCCGCGCGACGTATGCGTGATCGGCGCATCGATGGCGACGCTCAGTTCGCCGCCATCAAGCAGCTGCACGCCCGCACGCATGCCGACGAGCACCGAACCGGGGATCCGGCCCATCCCCTTCAGGTGATCCGAACCCGCCAGGTCGAAACGGTTTTCGTCGGAACGGCCACCGGCATAGCCGAGCGCTGCCGACACGAACGCCCCGTGCGGCAGGTTCAAACGGTAGCCGGCGCCGGCTGCCGTGTCGATGAAGAACCCGTTGCCGAACATCGCGGAGAACGACGGCGCGACGACGGCGCGATACTGGTTGCTGCCCTGGTAGCGCGGCGCGAACCCGCCGCCGAGCGATATCGCGTACTGGTTTTCGGCGTGGGCGACGGCGGCGAGGGTCAGGCCGGCAAGCGGCATGCAATAGCGCAACGAGCGCAGCGAACGGAAGGATGGACTCACGATGTCGAGACAAGAGTGACGGAGCCCGAAGTCTAGGTACGACGGCGCGGCAGCACTGTCCTGAATCTGCGGAAAATGTGTGCTCAATTGTGATCGTTTGTTCCCGATTGTCGTATCGCGGCCCCGGCGGCCGCCACGCCGGATAGAATTCGCCGGCCGCGCATTCATCGGCATGGAGAGGCTGAACGCGCGCAACCGAGGAGACCATGAACGACAATCCGCTCAAATACCGTGTGCTGCTGATCGAGGACGACGACCGCCTCGCCCAGCTCGTGCGCGAATATCTCGACAACTATGAATTCGCGGTGACGGTCATACGGCGCGGCGATCTCGCGGTCGCCGCGGTGCGCGAGCATCAGCCCGCGCTCGTGATACTCGACCTGATGCTGCCGAACCTCGACGGGATGGAAGTCTGCCGGCGCATTCGCGCGTTCACCAACGTGCCCGTGCTGATCCTCACCGCGCGCGCCGACGTGTACGACCAGGTCGCGGGCCTCGAAACCGGTGCCGACGATTACGTGACCAAGCCGATCGAGCCGCGCGTGCTCGTCGCACGCGCCCGTGCGCTGCTGCGCCGCGCGCAGCCTGCCGCGTCCGAACCGGCGGCCCACACGCAGCCGCATGCCCTCGTGTTCGGCGAGCTGACGATCTCGCCGCCGAACCGCACGGTCACGTGGCGCGGGGAACTCGTCGACCTGAAGACCACCGAGTTCAACCTGTTGCTGATCCTCGCGCGAGCGGCAGGCACCGTGCTGAGCCGCGACGACATCCTGAAGCAGTTGCGCGGCATCGAATTCGACGGGCTCGACCGCTCGGTCGACTCGGGCATCTCGAAGCTGCGCCGGCGCTTCGAGGACGCTTCGTCGGAGCCGCAACGGATCAAGACGATCTGGGGCCGCGGCTACCTGTTCAGCCCTTCCGCGTGGGACGACTAAATGCTGCGCCCGTTGATCAAGCTGTACCTCATCGTGATCCTGTGCTGTGCCGCCTCGATCGTATTCATTCAATGGTCGTTCAACAGGATTTTCTACGAGCGCGTGGCGCAGGCGCAGCGCAACGCGCTGACCACTTACGCGTTCGTGCTGAACGATTACCTCGAACGCCATCCGGGCGGCAAGCGCAGCCTCGCGCTGCGTGAACTCGCGCAGCACGGCAACGAGCGATTCGGTTTCGTGACGATGGCCGACGCCCGTGCGCAACTGCGCGGCGGGCCGCTGCGCGATCTGGACGCCGGCCGGATCGCGATCAGTTACGACCGCAGGAACTACTACATGCCGCTCGCGGACGGCTCGGTCCTGCATGCCCGCCCGATCGCACCGGCCGACCTCGACATCCAGATCTACGCATACGGGATGACCGCACTCGCGGCCCTGTTCGCCGTCGCGCTGTGGACCTCGTATCACTGGCGCGACCTGCGCAAGCTGCAGGCCGCCGCGCACGCGTTCGGCGCGGGCAACCTGTCGACGCGCGTGAAGCTGTCCGGGCGCTCGAACATCTACGCGCTGTCGCAGCAGTTCAACGACATGGCCGAGCGGATCGAGGCGTCGATCAAGCAGCAGCGCGAGATGATGCACGGCATCTCGCACGAGCTGAAGACGCCGCTCGCGCGCCTCGAATTCGGGCTCGCGCTGCTCGCCGAATCCGACGAAAGCGGCCGCATGCGCGAGCGCCGCGACGAACTGCGGCGCGACGTGCGCGAACTCGACGAGCTGGTGACCGAGTTGCTGACGATCGGGCGGCTCGAACAAGGCGCAAGCGAACTCGCGCCGATGGACGTCGCCGTCGATGCGCTGATCGACAGCGTGGCCGGCAACGTCGCGAACGACGTCGCCGACCGCGGCCTCACGCTCGGCGTGTCGACGACCGGCGCGCCCGCCACCCACGTGTGCGATCCCAAACTCGTCGCACGGGCGCTGCTGAACCTGATCCGCAACGGCGCACGTTATGCGTCGCGCACCGTGCTGCTGTCCGCGACGCACGACGCGTCCGGCGCGCTGGTGCTCAGCGTGGACGACGACGGTCCCGGCATCCCGGTCGCCGAACGCGCGCGCGTGTTCGAACCGTTCCAGCGGCTCGACTCGAGCCGCGACCGGCAGACCGGCGGGTTCGGGCTCGGGCTCGCGATCGTGCGACGCGTCGCGCTCGTGCACGGCGGCGACGTGCGGCTCGAGGATTCGCCGCTCGGCGGCGCCCGCTTCGTGATTTCGCTGCCGCCGCGGGCATTGCCGGAATTCCTCGGCGACACGCCACCGCGCACGGAGCACTCTCGTATCTAAACACTCTCTCCTGGGGCCGGCCGCCGCGCCGCTCGATCGCTGCGTGCGCGGCAACCGTCGCCTTCACACCTGTCAGTGCTCCTGATCATGCCGCTCATGGTAGTGGCACGCCGCTCCCGGTCGCGCCCGCATGCCGTTCGATGAACGAGAACACTATGTTCTGTCCGCGCGCGCTACGCACCGCCGCGCGAATCGCATAAGCTGACGACACTCGCCGGCACCCGAATCCGGCGAATCGCCAGGCGCGCGCCGCGTCGAGGTCGCGCCGCACCGTCGCGCTTCGATCGTCGTGGCACCGCACCGCAGCAGAATCGCATCGCGTCCGCACGACGGGGCGGCGCGATCGTGATCCCCAGCCGCCCACCACCCTGATCTGGAGAGAACCATGGCAAGCGAACCGATTCGCGATCCCGCGAACGACCACCTGCTCACCCCGCAGAACGCGGCGTTCATCGTCATCGACTACCAGCCGGTCCAGGTGAACTCGATTGCAT
>NZ_QTQM01000057.1:0-39112 GCF_003854225.1 Burkholderia sp. Bp8986
GGGCTGTCATTTGCCGGCACCCCGCATGGTGCGCTGGGTGCGGGGGCTGGCTTCCTGGGGCCTGCCCTGCTGCGCCGGGCCGGGGGGCGCGCCCGCGTCGGGGGGGAGCGCGGAGGCCGGCGCGGCGTTGTCGATCGCGACCGGCAAGGGCGAGATGCTGTCGCTGTCCGAACCCGCGACCGCGATGTTCGTCGCGGACCCGAGCATCGCGGACATCCAGGTGCCGTCGCCGCGCACCGTGTTCGTGTTCGGCAAGAAGGCCGGCACCACCACGCTGATCGCGCTCGGCGCGAACCATCGGCCGATCCTGCGCCGCACGGTGATCGTGCAGGTCGACACCGCGTCGCTGCAAGCGGTGCTCGACAGCCGCTTTCCGCAATTGAAGCTGTCGGTGTCCGGCGCGCCGGGCTCGCTGATGGTGGCGGGCAAGGTGCCGAGCGCGGCCGACGCGGACGCCGTGATGCAGTCGCTCGCGCCTTACGTCAACGACAAGGAAAAGATCGTCAACCGGCTCACGCTGTCGCGCCCGATCCAGGTGAACCTGCGCGTGCGCGTGACCGAGGTGAGCCGCAACGTCACGCAGCAGCTCGGCATCAACTGGAGCTCGCTCGGCTCGGCCGGCAACTTCTTCGGCGGCTTGCTCAGCGGCCGCACGCTGTTCGATCCGACGACCAAGGTGTTCAACCTGTCGCCGACCGGTGCGTATTCGGTGCTCGGCGGCTTCCGCGCGGGGCGCTGGTCGATCGACGTCGTGCTCGACGCGCTCGATCAGGAAGGCCTGATCACGATGCTCGCGGAACCGAACCTCACCGCGATGTCCGGGCAGACCGCGAGCTTTCTGGCGGGCGGCGAAATTCCGATTCCGGTCGCGCAGGCCGGCAACACCGGCGCGATCACGGTCGAGTTCAAGCCGTTCGGCGTGTCGCTCGACTTCACGCCGACCGTGCTCGCCGACAACCGGATCAGCCTGAAGGTGCGCCCGGAGGTGAGCGAGGTCGATTCGAACAACAGCGTGACGACCGGCAGCGTCAGGGTGCCGGGGCTCTCGGTGCGGCGCGTCGAGACGACGGTCGAGCTGTCGAGCGGGCAGAGCTTCGCGATCGGCGGGTTGCTGCAGAGCCAGACGGCGGATACCGTGGCGCAGGTGCCGGGGCTCGGCCGGCTGCCGATCATCGGCCGGCTGTTTTCGTCGAAGAACTTCCAGGACAACAAGACCGAGGTCGTCGTGATCGTGACGCCGTACATCGTGCAGCCGACCGGCCCCGGCCAGCTCGAGCAGGCGCTCGACACCGTCGCGCGGCCGAGCAGCGATCTCGAGTTCGCGATCCAGCGCAATCTCGGGCTCGACCTGCTGACGGGCGACACGCCGCGCCTCGTCGGCGCCGCGGGCTTCGTGTACTGACCGGAGGAGCGCGCATGCGAGTTCGAACCATCGTCGCCGCCTTGCCGCCACTGGTGCTTGCGGGCTGCTTCTCGGCGCCGCCGCCGCTCAACCTGCCCGATGCACGCGCGATCGGCTTCGACGGCGTGCACGCGGTGCCGCCCGACTGCGCGAAGCTGATGCAGCCGTCGCATCTCGTCGATGCGGGGTTCGGGCGGCCCGGCGTGCCGTTCGGCTGCGCGACCTACACGAATCTCGCGACGATGCTCGCGCGGCCGGAAGACCTGGTCGCGCCCGTGCCGTACGGCGGCGCCGATGCGCAAGTCGCCGCCGACGCGGTGCGCCGCTACGTCGAGGATCGCGTGAAGCAGCCGGCTCCGGACAAGACGCTGACGACGACCGGCTCGCCCGGCCACTGACCCGCTCCCGATGCCCATCGCGATGCCGCCCATGAACGTCCTCGATCGCCAGAATGCCAAGCGCGCCGCCGCAGCCGGTGCGGCGGATCTCATCGCGGTCGTGTCCGATGCCGGCAGCGAAGACGTGATCCGCCGCGTCGCCCAGGACTTGTCGATCACGCGCGCCCACGTGCAGCCGGGCAATTGCGACGACGCGATCCGGCTGTTGCAGCAGCACGAGCGCTCGCCGCGCCAGCTGATCGTCGACGTGTCGGATTCGGTGCTGCCGGTGTCCGACCTGATGCGGCTCGCCGACGTGTGCGATCCGTCCGTGAGGGTGGTTGCGATCGGCACGCAGAACGACGTCGGGCTGTTCCGCAACCTGCTCGGCATCGGTGTGCAGGACTACATCGTGAAGCCGCTGACCGTCGAGTTGATGCGGCGCGCGTTGACCGCGACGGAATCGGTCGTGCAGGTGCGTACCGGCAAGATCGTCAGCTTCGTCGGCGCGCGGGGCGGCGTCGGCACGACGACGGTCGCGGTGAGTCTCGCGCGCTGCCTGGCGGGCGAGAAGCGCCGCCGCGTGGCATACGTCGACCTGAACCTGCATGGCGGCGGCGCGAACTCGCGGCTCGGGCTGTCGAGCAACAACGGGCTGATCGAACTGCTGAACATGGAACAGCGTCCCGACGACGCGTTGTTCGACCGCATGTTCGTCACGAAGGGCGACCGCCTGCACGTGCTCTCGGCCGAACTGGCGTACGGCGACGACGCGTCGCTGCGCGACGATGCGATCGCGTCGCTCGTCGAGATGCTGAAGGACCGCTTCCATTACGTGCTGTTCGACGTGGGCAACCGCGCCGGCAAACTGTTCGAGGATGCGCTGACGGTGTCCGATCTCGTCTATATCGTCGCCGACCGCTCGGTGCATGCCGCATACGAAGCCGCCCGGCTTGCACGCTTCGTGAGGGAGCTGCCCGGCGAGCGGCTGCTGTCGATGATGCTGAACAACCCGCTCGAGCCGGTCAAGGGGCGCGTCGCGCAGGCCGACTTCGAGGACGCATTCGGCGGCGTGCGGCTGCGCGAGCTGCCGCACGAGCCGCAGACGCTCGCGGTCGCCGAGAACCTCGGCGAGCCGATCGAAGGCACGAAACGCCGCGGCTTCCTGGACGAGATCCGGCTGCTCGCGAACGGCATCACCGGCGAATCGATGGCCGTCGCGCAGCCGTGGTACGCGCGCTTCGTGAAATGGAGGAAAGGATCGTGACGTTCGGTACCC
The DNA here is from genome assembly GCF_003854225.1 of Burkholderia sp. Bp8986. NCBI lineage: Bacteria > Pseudomonadati > Pseudomonadota > Betaproteobacteria > Burkholderiales > Burkholderiaceae > Burkholderia > Burkholderia sp. Bp8986. The sequence goes on from NZ_QTQM01000057.1 coordinate 3,059, forward strand.
GCAAACGGCCGACGCCTGCGCCCGGGCCGGCGGCTTCTCCCGCCGCGCCGCCCGAAGGCGCACCGGTGCCGGGCCCGGCAGCGAGCCAGGCGCCCGCATCCGCGCGCGGGCTTGCGGTGGCCGATACCCACGAGGCGCTGATTCGTTCCGGCAAGTTCGACGCGATTCGCACCGCGGTGTTCTCGTCGATGAACATGTCGGCGGCGCTGATGAAGACGCGCGACGAAGTGCGCGCGGGCATCGAGCAGGTGGCCGCGCACACGGTCGAGCGCGAGCGCCTGAAGATCACGGCGGGCGAGCAGGTGCTGATCGTCGACGCGATCCTGAACGACATGTTCGGCGTCGGGCCGATCGAGCCGCTGCTCGCCGACGACACCGTTTCCGACATCCTCGTGAACGGCCCCGACCAGGTGTACGTCGAGCGCGCGGGCCGGCTCGAACTCACGCCGCTGAAGTTTCGCGACAACGCGCACGTGACGAGCGTCGCGCAGCGGATCGCGGCGGCGGTCGGGCGCCGCGTCGACGAGAGCAGCCCGATGGTCGACGCGCGGCTTGCCGACGGCAGCCGCGTGAACGTGGTCCTGCCGCCGATCGCGATGCGCGGCGCGTCGATCTCGATCCGCAAGTTCGCGAAGCGCGACATCACGCTCGCGCGGATGGCGCATCAGGGCAACATTTCGCACGGGATGCTGCAGGTGCTGAAGATCGCGTGCGCGTGCCGGCTGAACATCGTGATCTCCGGCGGCACCGGTTCGGGCAAGACGACGCTGCTTAACGCGCTGTCGCAACACATCGAGGAGCACGAACGGATCGTGACGATCGAGGATGCGGCCGAGCTGCAACTGCTGCAGCCGCACGTCGTCAGTCTCGAGACGCGGCCGGAGAATACGGAAGGGCTCGGCGGGATCTCGCAGCGCGACCTCGTACGCAACGCGCTGCGGATGCGGCCCGACCGCATCATCCTCGGCGAAATCCGCGGCGCGGAAGCGTTCGACGTGCTGCAAGCGATGAATACCGGGCACGACGGCTCGATGACGACGATCCATGCGAACTCGCCGCGCGACGCGATCAGCCGGCTCGAAAGCATGGTGATGATGGCGAACGCGAACCTGCAACTGCTGTCGATCCGCCGCCAGATCGCGAGCGCCGTGCACCTGTTCGTGCAGGTCGAGCGGATGCGCGACGGCGTGCGCCGCGTGACCCGGATCACCGAGATCGTCGGAATGGAAGGCGAGGTGGTGATCACGCAGGACCTGTTCGCGTTCCGCCAGGAAGGCGACACGACGCGGGATGTGGTGAAAGGCGTGTTCGAGGCGTCGTCGCTGCGGCCGGCGTTCGCGCCGCGCGCTGCGTACTACGGCGTCGAGGACGCGCTCACCGAGGTCTTCCGGCAATGAGCACCGCGGACCTGCTCGCGCTCGGCGCGTTCGTCGTGATCCTCGCGGCGGGCCTCGCGCTGTCCGCGTGGCTGGACCGTGCGCGCCACACGCCGGAGCAGCGCATTCGCGAGCGGATGCGGCACCTTGCGCCGTCGCTGGCGGGTCGGGAAGCCGGTGCGGCCGCGGCACCCGGCATCGCGCTGTTCAACCTGCCGCGGCGGCAAAGCCGCGCGCGCGCGTGGCTGCAGCGCTACGTGACGCGCGTGCGGGCGGTTGGCGGCGAACGCGGGATGCGGATCGTCGTCGCCGGCACGATCGCCGGCGCGATTGCCGCGATCGTGGTGGTGCAACTCGTCGCGTTGCCGCACGCGCTCCATCCGCTGATCTACGTCGGGCTGCCGCTGGTGGCGATGCGCGCCAGCTATCGCGCGCTGGTCGAGCGGTTCCGGCTGAGGTTTCTCGAAGCGTTCCCGGACGCGATCGACCTGATCGTGCGGGCGGTGCGCGCGGGCATTCCGGTCACGCAGGCGATCAGCACGGTGGGCGACAGCGCGGCGGAGCCGGTGCGCTCGACCTTCCGCTCGATGGGCGACAGCCTGCGCGTCGGCGCGGATCTGAAGGACGTGCTGACGCACGCGGCAGACCGGCTGATGATCGCGGATTTCTCGTTCTTCACCGTCTACCTGCTGCTGCAGCGCGAGACCGGCGGCAGCCTCGGCGAGACGCTCGACGAGTTGTCGAGCATCATCCGCACGCGCCGCGACATCCGCCTGAAGACACGCGCGTTGACCGCCGAGGGGCGGATCACGACGAAGATCATTTCGGCGGTGCCGTTCGTGATGATCGGCGCGCTGTTCCTCGTGAATCGCGCGTATGTGATGCTGCTGTTCGACACGCATGCCGGACGCGTGATGCTGACGATCGCCGCGGTGCTGCTGACGATCGGACTGCTGACGATTCACAAGATCTCGAAACTGGATACCGCGCGATGACGATGTCGATGCTGGCCGCCCGCGGCCTCGAACTGTTGCTGCTGCTCGCGTGCGTCGCGGCGGCGCTCGCGACGCCCGGCGGCGGCACGCGCCGGCGGATCGCGGAGCGCGTGCAGCTGGCGGCCGGGCAACGTCCGCTTTCGCTGGTGGCGGGGCGGCTGCAGCCGGGCGAGGTGCGACAGGACCTGACGCGGCGGCTCGCGCAACTCGGCGAGCGGTTGCCCGTGCTCGACCCGATGCAGCGTGTGAAGCTCGGGCTGCAGCTGACGCGCGCGGGCTTTCGCGAGCGGCGTGCGGTGTCGTCGATGATCGGCATCAAGCTGAGCTGCGGCGTGCTGCTCGCGGGCGTCGCGATCGTGTTCAGCCCGTACATTCCGCGCTTCGGCGAATACGTCGTGATCCGGGCGCTGGCGATGGTCGCCGCGTTCGTGATCGGCGTGATCGTGCCGGAATACGTGCTCGGCGCAATGATCCGGCGGCGCCGGCGGATCATCGCCGCGTGCTTTCCGGACGCCCTCGACCTGCTGGTGATCTGCACGATGGCCGGCAACAGCCTCGTATCGGGCGTGCGGCGCGTCGCGCGCGAACTCGAGCGCATCTGCCCGCCGCTCGCCGACGAGCTGACGGTATGCGCGGACGAACTGACGCTGAGCGGCAACGTATCCGAAGCGCTCACGCATTTCGCGACGCGCGTCGACTTTGCGTCGGCGCGCTCGCTTGCCACGACGCTCACGCAATCGCAGCGCTTCGGCACGCCGATCACGCAGGCGCTGCGAACGCTGTCGCGCAGCGAGCGCACCGAGCAGATCGTCGCGCTCGAGGAGCAGGCCGCGAAGCTCGCGCCGAAGATCACGCTGCCGATGATGCTGTTCATCCTGCCGACGGTCGGCCTGATCGCGGCGGGCCCGGCGGCGATTCGCCTGCTCGAGGTGTTCAAATGACACGATCCGTGATCCGTGCGTTCGCATTCGCGGCGGTGTTGCCGGTGCTGGCCGGCGGCTGCGCGCCGGGCATCCAGACGCGGCCGGCGCTGTCGCACAAGAGCGACGATCCGCAGGCCGAACTGCGCATTGCCGACAGCGCGCTCGCCGGCGGCAACGTCGATCTCGCGTCGACGCTGTACGAGAAGGTGCTCGCCCGGCATCCCGATTCGCTCCCGGCGCGCCTCGGGTTGGGCGACGTCAGCTACCGCGCGGGCGATCTGGAGCGCGCGCGGATTCTCTACGAGCAGGCACGACAGCAGGCACCCGCGGAACCCGGGCCGCAGGTCGGGCTCGCGCGTGTCGCGTTGCGGCAGCGCCGGCTCGACGAGGCCGCCCAGCGCTACCGCGAGCTGCTGGCCGCGCAGCCGAACCTGCCGCTCGCGGCGGAAGGGCTCGGCACGGTGCTCGACCTGCAGGGCCGCCATGAAGACGCGCAGGCCGTATACCGCGATGCGCTGCGCGTGCATCCGGATGCGCAGGGCTTGCGCGTCGACCTCGGGCTGTCGCTCGTGCTGAGCAACCGGCCGCGCGAAGGCGTGAACGTGCTGCTCGACGTGGCCGGGCTGCCCGATGCGCCGTGGCAGGCGCGCCAGAACCTCGCGTTCGCGTATGGCGTGCTCGGCAACACCGATTCGGCGAAGAAGCTGTTGTCGGCGGATCTGCCCGCATCGGCGGTGGCCGACAATCTGCGCGTCTACGAGGCCGTGCGCGCGCAGCTTGCGGCGCGCCCGGCGCCCGCCGCCGCGCGACCGTCGACGGGGGCCGCGCTCGAGCCGCACGCGCTGCCGTCCGCCGCGGGGGCGGCAAGATGACACGCCAGGCGATGGGCGTCCGTCACGCGCGCGGCGTCGTATCCCTCGAGTTCGTGCTGATGCTGCCGTTCCTGCTGATGGTGCTGATCGGCATCATCGACACGAGCCTGCTGCTGTGCGACAAGGCCGTCATCACGAACGCGAGCCGCGAGGCCGCGCGCGCGGGCGTCGTGCTGCGCGTGCCGATGCTGACCCCGACACAGATCGCCAACGTCGCGTCGACCTACACGCAGAACAGCCTCATCACCGGCGGCACCGCGACGACGCCGACCATCACCGTGACGCAGGCGAACGGCACGACGGCCGGCACCGCGCTGACGGTCACGGTGACCTACACGTATTCGGGGCTGGTGCTGGGGTCGGCATTCAGCGCGCTCACCGGCCCGGTGACGATCTCGGCCAGCTCGGTGATGCTCTATGAATGACGCAGCCGGCACGCCATGCATCGGCGCGACGCGCGAGCGCGGCTCCGTCGCGCTGTTCTTCCTGCTGTTCCTGATTCCGCTGCTGTCGTTCGGCGCGCTGGCAATCGACATCGCGTGGGTGGCCACGGTGCGCAACCAGTTGCAGAACGCCGCCGACGCGGCCGCGCTCGCGGCGGCCGACGCGATGATGTCGCCCACGGGCGGCGCGCTGAACTGGTCGCAGGCCGCGCCGGCGGCGAACGGCGTGATCGCGCAGAATGCGGCGGCAGGCGCGCCGCTCGCGACCGGCACGGTGACGACCGGGTACTGGAACGTGACGCGCAACCCCGCATCGATGCAGCCGACGACCATCACGCCCGGCCAATACGACGTGCCGGCGGTTCAGGTGACCGTGTCGCGCGCGCCGGGCGTGAACGGCGGCTCGATTCCACTGCTGCTCGGCGGGCTGCTCGGCATTCCGGGCGCGTCCGGCAGCGCGACCGCGATCGCGGTGCTCGCCGCGCCGGGCGGGGTGGCGGCGGGCGGGCTCTTTCCGGTCGCGATCGACCAGTGCGTGTACAACCAGTACTGGAACACGCTGACCAACCAGCCGCTGATCAATCCGCTGACCAACCTGCCGTACGAATTCTCGATCACGAACGGCCAGACCTACGGCACGCTGTGCATGGGCGGCCAGTGGACGTCGTTCCAGTCGACCGCGAGTGACACGACGACGATGGGCGGCCTGATGGTGACCGGCAACCCGACGACGCTCAATATCGGCGACAGCATCTATCTCGCGACTGGCGTGAAGGCGACGCTCTACACGTCGGTGCCGGTCGGCACGACGGTCGTGCTGCCGGTCGTCACGCAGACGGCGAGCAGCACCTACGTGCCGATCGTCGCGTTCGCGGCGTTCCGTATCGACGTGTCGCTCGGCGGCACGTACAAGTACATCCAGGGGCACTTCGTCGCCGGCGTGAAGATGACCGGCGTCGCGACGGGCGTCGGGCCGTACTACGGGCTGTATGTGCCGCCGCGGCTCGCGTTGTGAGCGTCGTGCCGCGCGCGACGCAGCAGCACGAGCAGCGCGAACAGCGTCACGGCCGGGCCGATCTGCGGCAGCAGCAGCCACGGGTTCAGGTATTCGGCGACCGGCAGCGCCCACATCAGCGCGATCGCGGCCTGTTCGCCGCGCAGCCAGCCGTCGCGCCAGCCGATTGACAGCATGCAGGCGATCGCGATGGCGAGCCACGCAAGTTCGTAGTGCCACACGTACGGGTTCGCCACGAGCGTCGCGACCGCCAGCACGGCGGCGCGCACGCGGGTATCGCGCGATTGCGTCCATGCGATGCACGCGGCGGCGATCGCGATTGCCGCAATACACGCTTGCGCGGCATAGGCGGCGCCGAGCGGCACGCCCGCAAGCCGGAACGCCGCGAACGGCGTCGGCGACGCGAGCCAGAACACGACACCGTGTTCGAGGACGATCGATCGCGCGAGTCCGGTGCTCGCGACGAACAGGCGCAGCGACTCGATGCCGCAAATCAGGACGCCCAGCGCGACGAACGTGCCCGTGGCGAACGCGGCCCATGCGATCGTGCGCCATGCGCGCACGGCGACCAGCACGAACGGGAACAGCAGCGCCATCTGCGGCTTGACCGACAGCAGGCCGATGCAGAGGCCCGCCCAGATCGGCCGCCGTTCGGCCCAGTGGACGGCCAGCGCCGCGCACGACGCGGTCAGGAACGCGTTTTGCCCGAGCGTCGCGGTGACGAACACGCAAGGCGCGGCGGCCAGCGCGAGCGGGCCGACGCGCGATGCGCCCGGAATCATGCCGAGACGCGAAACGCGCCACGCGACGAGGCCGAGCACGACGACGCCGATCGCGACGAACACCGGGTAACCGAGCGCGAAGGGCAGTAGCGCCAGCGGGGTCACGAGCAGCAGATAGGTGGGCGGGTACAGCCACGGGGCGAAGACGTCGCGGCGAAGGTGCGTGAACAGCCCGGTCGTCAGCCGCGAGAAGGCGGAGAAGTCGTACGCCTGCGCCGGCGAGCCGTGCAGCATCACATACGAGGCCGACCAGAACACCGAGAAGTCGGCACCGGGGCGTGCCCCGATGCTCCCTGCCCCGTGACGAACGACGGTCGTCCAGATCGTGATGAACAGTGCGTCGAGCACGAGCATCAGCACGCTGTACACGACGACGCGCCGCAGCGTGAGCCACGCGCGCACGGGCCGCTCCGCCGAGCGCATCGATTCGCGGGGAATGTCCAATTGCGGCGGTCCGGTTCTACTTGAACGACGCCTTGCGGGCGGCGGCGCCGGCGACTGCCGGCATCGCTGCCCGGCGGCGGGCAGCGGGCGCGCGCTTCAGCGGAAACTGCAGCAGCTTCGATGCCGGCTGGGCGGCGGCATCGCGCTCGGCTCGGTAGCGTCGCCTCACGAGATAGACGGGGCGCTGCTTGGACTCGTGATAGATCCGCCCGAGGTATTCGCCGATCACGCCGATACCGATCAGCTGGATACCGCCGACGAACAGCACGACGGAAATCAGCGACGGGTAGCCGTGCACCGGATTGCCGTACAGCAGCGTGCGCACCACGATGAAGGCGCCATACGCGAGCGACAGCATCGCGAACGTGAGACCGACGTAGGTCCACACGCGCAGCGGCACGGTGCTGAAGCTCGTGATGCCCTCGAGCGCGAAGTTCCAGCGTCGCCATCCGGAGAACTTCGAGCGGCCGCCGCTGCGCGGCGCACGCGTGTATTCGACGATAGCGGTGCGAAAGCCGACCCACGCGAACAGCCCCTTCATGAACCGGCGCCGCTCCGGAAGCGCGCGCAGCGCTTCGACGACCTCGCGATCCATCAGGCGGAAATCGCCGACGTTTTCCGGCATTTCGACTTCGGACAGCGCGTTGTGCACGCGATAGTAGAGCGCCGCCGCCGCGCGCTGCAGGTATGGGTCGCACATGCGGTCGGTGCGTTTCGCGGCGACGACTTCGGCACCGGCGCGCCAGTGTTCGATCATCGCGGGAATCAGGGCGGGAGGGTCCTGCAGGTCGGCGTCGATCAGGATCACCGCGGCGCCGGCGGCCTCGTCGAGGCCCGCGGTGAGCGCGGCTTCCTTGCCGAAGCGGCGTGTGAGATCCACGACGTGTACGCGCGCGTCGCGGGCGGCGATCGCGAGCAGCCGGTCGAGCGTGCGATCGCGGCTGCCGTCGTTGATGCAGACGATGTCGAAGCGGACCCCGGCGACCGACTCGAGAACGGGCAGCGTTTCGGCAAAGAACGCGTCGATCGTGTCTTCTTCGTCATGAAACGGCACGACGAGCGATATCAGCGGTTTCCTGGCGTGCGTGGACATGCTGCGGTCTCCCGAGAGATCCGGCCTGCGCTGCACCGTATGGTTCCGGTTGTCGTCCGCCGAACGGGCCCGGCCCGGTTCGGCGTGAATGCGGTTCCGGGGTGCGTGTCCACCGCCGCCCGGACGATACGTGTTGCGTTCATTGTACGCAGGAATCGCCGATTCGTAACACGTATCGGCGGTTTCGCACGACGGGCGGCTTGCCGGGCAACGCACCGGTCGCGGCGTGGCCGGCGCATCGCGCGCGGCAGCGCTAGGATGGCGTTTTCACGACCGCGGGAGGGCGCGATGCAGGTTCACGATCTGGTCGGTGCGCCGCTCGATTTCTGGGTGGCGATGGCGGAAGCACTCGGCGCGCCGCGCGTCGACGCCGCGGGATGCACGGTCCTGCGCGAACCGGGCGGCACGCCGGTGCCGTACGCGCCGTCGTCGTCGTGGGTAGACGGCGGGCCGCTCGTCGAGCGTTTGCCGTTCGGTGCGTTCGAGCGCGACGGCGGGCACGGTGCGTGGCGCGCGGTGCTGCATCGGGCAGTGCCGGCGGCCGGCGAGCGCTGCACGTTCAACCAGTCGGGCCCGACGCTGCTGGTCGCCGCGATGCGCACGCTGGTTGCGTCGACGTTCGGCGACGACGTGCCGGATCTCGACATGGCGAAGGCGCGTTGAACGCCCGCACAGGCGACGACGTGCAGCCGGTTACGCGGCCGACAGGTTGCGCACCGCGATCGACGCGACGTCGACGCGCTTCGGCAGGATCGCGTCCGCGGCCGCGCGATCGGCGACGCGCTGCAGCACGTCGATGTCCGCGTCGGTGACGCCGCGCTGCGCGAGCGCCGCCCGGCGCGCGATGTCGGCGGCCGCCTCGCGCGGCAGGCGCGTGAGCGACGCATAGACGGTCGCGTAATCGGCGGGATGCCCGAGCGCCCACTGGCCGGCTCGGGTGAGCCGCGCGAGCACGTCCGACAGCGCCGCGCGCTTCGCGCGATCGTCGAGCGTGTCGACCGGCGACGTGAGGAACGCGAGCCCGGAATTGATCCCGCTGCCGTCGCGCACGATGCGCGCACCGCGCCGGACCACGTTGCCGTAATACGGATCGAAGGTCGCCCAGATACCGATCTGCCTGGCCTCGAACGCGGCGAACGCGTCGACCGGCAGCACGAAGCGCACGTCGACGTCGCCAGGCGCGAGGCCGTGTTCGCGCAGCGCGCCGTAGAGCTGGTATTGCGAGATGCTGCCGCGCGCCGACGACACGACGACGGTGCGCCCCTTCAGGTCGGCGACGGTGCGCACCGGCGAATCGGGCTGCACGACGATGCCGAGCGATGTGGGCGAGCCGACGCGCGTGGCCACGATCCGCAGCGCCGGATCGCCGAGCGCGGCCGTCAACACCGGCAGGTCGCCGGCCGGCGCGAGGTCGATCGCACCCGCGCGCTGTGCTTCGAACAGCGGCGCGGCGCCCTGGAAATTCGCCCAGCGAAACCGGTACGGCACGCCGTCGAGCACGCGCGCGGCTTCGGCCAGCGCGCGCAGGCCGCCGGCCTGGTCGCCGAGCACCAGCGTCACGTTGGACAGGTCGGGGCCGGCCGCGCGGACGGGCCGTGCGGCGGCGCCGGCAAGCGGTGCGGCGGCCAGGGCGGCCACGCGCAGCAGTGCGCGGCGGCGGGCCGGGGCGGGGGGCGAAGTCATCGGCGGCAGGTCCTCGGTGATCCGCGCGAGAGGCCGCGCGGCTGCCGGGCAGATTACGGAATCGGTTTCGCGCCGGCAAACATCGAATCGCGAAATGCTTATTCGCGCGTCCGTTATCGGCGAGACAGGCGCTAGCCCGCGGCAGGAACGGCGCGCAGGAACGCGCGTACCGCGGGCGCCTTCTCGAAGCGCCGGTGCGCGAGCGCGAGCTCGGACATGATCGGCTTGCCGGCGATCGGCCGGTACACGACGCCCGGCAACGACACGCAGCCGGCGAGCGCGTCCGGGATCACGGCGACCCAGCCGTTTACCGATACGCACGCGAGCACCGCGAGCAACCCGCCCGGCCGCGCGGCGATCACCGGCGCGAAGCGGCCGCGGCGTGCGACTTCGAGCGTGCCGCGCTCCTGTTCCGGCACGGCGAAGCGTGCGTCGGCGAGATCGGCGGCACGCACGGTGGTCATCGCCGCGTAACGCGAATCGGCCGGCACAGCCGCGACGAATACGTCGCGCTGCAGCGTGACGATCCGCAGCCCGCCCGGCAGCGGCAACGGCGGGCGCACGTACGCGAGGTCGAGCCGGCCCGCGTCGAGCTGTTTCGCGACGTCGTCCATCGGTACCTCGCGCAGGTTCAGCTCGATGCGCGGATGCGCGGCGCGGAACGCGCCGACCGTGCGCTGCAGCGTGCCCGAATAGACGGCCGACGACACGTAGCCGATCTCGATCCGGCCGAGTTCGCCGCGTTCGGCGAGCGTCGCGAGTTCGCGGCCGCGCTGCAGATGCTCGACCGCCGCGCGCGCCTCGGCGAGAAACGCAATGCCTGCCGCCGTCAGCGAAACCTCGCGGCGCGAGCGCTGGAACAGCCGCACGCCGAGCAGCCGCTCGGCCTCCTGGATCTGCCGCGTGAGCGCGGGCGGCGCCATGTCGAGCGCGTCGGCCGCGCGCGCGAAATGCAGGTGCTGCGCAACGCTCAGGAACGCGCGCACGTGACGGAATTCGAGCGGATTCATGATTGCAATTTTCGTTAATGAAACTGCATCGGTATGTCAATGACGGGTAATACCGGGCAAGCCTAGCATACGGCTCGTTCCTCTTGTTCCGGAGCCGTCGATGTCCCAGTCTTCTCCCGCCCCGCGCGCAGGCGCGCCTGCCGCCGAGCGCACGGGCACCCGCCTGCCGGCCGCCGCGACGCTCGCGGTCGCGTCGGCGACGTGCTCGCTGATCGTGCTCGACACGAACGTCGTCGCCGTGTCGCTGCCGAGCATCGCGCGCGGCTTCCATGCGAGTTTCGCCGACATCGAATGGGTCGTGAGCGCCTACATGACCGCGTTCGCCGCATGCCTGCTGCCGGCCGGCGGGCTGGCGGACCGCTTCGGACGCAAACGCATGCTCGGCGCGGGGCTCGCGCTCTTTTCGCTCGCGTCGCTCGGGTGCGGGATCGCGCCGTCGGCCGGCTGGCTGATCGCCGCGCGCGCGGCAAAGGGCGGCGGGGCCGCGTTGTTGCTGACGGCCGCGCTCGCGGTGATCGCGAACCGCTTTCCGGACGGACGCGAACGGGCGCGTGCGTGGGCGATCTGGGGGATGTGCATGGGGATCGCGACGGCCGTCGCGCCGCTGGTCGGCGGCGCGATCACGCAGTGGATCGGCTGGCGCTGGGTGTTCCTGCTGAACCTGCCGGTGTGCGCGCTGCTCGCGGCCGGCGCGCGCGTCGCGATCGACGAGTCGCGCGATCCGCACGCGAAACGGGTGGATGCCGCCGGCAGCCTGCTGTTCGGCGCGGCGCTCGCCTGCGCGATCGCGGCGCTGATCGGCGCGCCGTCGCATGGCTGGCTGTCGGCCGCGACGCTCGGCCGGTTCGCGCTGGCCGCCGCGCTGCTGGCCGCGTTCATCGGCGCGGAGCGCTGGCAGGCGCGGCCCATGATCGATCTGGCGCTGTTCCGCCAGCCGCGTTTCGTCGGTGCCGTGCTCGCGATGTTCGGTTATGCGGCGTGCGCGCAGGTGATGATGACGTTCCTGCCGCTGTACCTGCAGAACGCGTTCGGGATGTCCGCGATCGACGCGGGGCTCGGGATGCTGCCGTTCGCGTTCGCGATGATCGCCGGGCCCTCGCTCGGCGGCCTGCTCGCCGCGCGCGTATCGTCCGGCGGCGTGCTGGCGGGCGGGCTCGCCCTGATCGGCGCGGGCAATCTCGCGACCGCGGCGCTGACGGCCGGCGGCGACTACCGGCTCGTCGCGCTCGGCATGTTCGTGACCGGCTGCGGCGCGGGCATCATGAACGGCGACACGCAGAAGGCGATCATGGCGTGCGTGCCGCCGGGCCGTACCGGGATGGCGTCGGGCATCAGCACGACCACGCGCTTCTCGGCGATCGTGACGGCCGTCGGCGTGCTCGGCGCGGTGCTGGCCGCCAGCACGCACGCGCACCTCGACCGGCTGCTGTCCGCCGCGCCGGGCATGCGCGCGTTCGTCGACGCGCCGTTCATGTCGAGCCTGCTGGCCGGCGATCTCGCGCAGGCGCTCGCGCACGTGCCGCCGTCGGCCGCGCGCACGCTTGCCGATGCGGCACCCGCGGCCTTCGCGAGCGGATTCGCCGCGGCGCTGACGGTCAGCGGCGTGCTCGCGCTTGCCGTCGCCGTCATCGCATACAAGTTGCTTGCGCAACCGATGCGCGACGCGTGATGCGTGCGGCGGGCGTTCATGCCTCGCTCGTTGCACGCGACGATACGGAGCCGCCGGGCTTGCGCGTTCCGGTTTCGCGCAGCGTGTTCAGGATGTCGTCGGCGATCGATTCAGCGCGACTTCGTCGTGATGCGATGAACGCGCACCGCGCGCGCGACACGCGGCCGTTGCGATGCACCGCAGTGCGTCGCCTGCCGGCGGCGCGTGCGTCGGGTCGGTTCCGGCGGGGCGTCGGCGATCGGCACATTCGCCCGCGCATCCGCATCCGCATTCGCGGCAACCGCCGCGACGGCCGGCTGCGCGGCCTCCGCGTCGAGCCAGCCGCGCGTCGCCTCCGCGATCAGCCCGCGCAGCCAGCGCACGCCGTCGACGCAGGCGCCCGACTCGTTCCACGTCATCCGGTACACGATCTCGGGCGGCTCGGCCGGCAGTGCCACCGCGCCGAGCGGCAGCAGCTTCGCGTAGTGGCGTGCGAGCCGGTACGTGGTGGTGAGGATCAGGTCGGAGCGCACGAGCGCATGCGCGGCGAGTTCGAAGTGCGGCAGCGTGACGACGATCCGCCGCTGCAGGCCGACGCGTTCGAGCTGCCGGTCGATCGCGCCGGACGCTTCGAGCCACGACGGTGTCGGGCACAGTTGCGCGGCGCGCGCGAATTCGGCGGCCGTCATCGCGCCGCGCCGTGCGAGCGGATGCGTGGCGCGCATCAGGCACACGACGCGATCGTCGAACAGGTCGTCCTGCCGGAACCGCGACAGGCGGGCAGGGCGGTTGTCGATCACGACGTCGAGCTCGCCGTCGGCGAGCGCGCGTTCGTCGTCGTAGCCGTCGCCGAGCGGATGGAACACGAGCTGCGCGTTCGGCGCGCGTTCGCGGAACAACGCGACGAGCTTCGGCACGAACAGCACGTTCAGGTAATCGGGGCAACCGATCCGGTAGGTGCGCACCGACGTGCGCGCGTCGAAGGTCGGCTGCTGGATGCGGATGAAGTCGATCACGCGCAGCGCGTTGCGCAGCGGCTCGATCAGCCGCGCGCCGAACTCGGTCGGCACCATGCCGTAGCGGCTGCGCACCAGCAGCGGATCGCCGAGCAGCGTGCGCAGCCGCTTGAGCGCGGCGCTCGTCGCCGGCTGCGACATGTTCAGCCGCACGGCCGCGCGCGACACGGTGCGCTCGGTGAGCAGCACGAGCAGGATGCGCATCAGGCGCGCGTCCAGACCGTCGAGCGCAGCCCTTGCGTCGGACGCATCGAGGGACAGGTCGTTCGGCGCCGGTGCGTCCCGCATGTCGCTACGCGTTCCCGCGGCCCGTCATTTGACGAAGGTGCCCGGCCAGCCGACGATCCGCTTCGGGCGCGGCGGCGCATAGGTGCGGACCTTCGACGTCTTCAGCTTCAGGCGCACCAGCGATTCCGCGAGCGCGACCGCGGCCGACACGCCGTCGACGACGGGCACGCCCGTGCATTCCTCGATCTGCCGGTCGAGGCCGGCCATCCCGCCGCAGCCGAGGCAGATCACTTCCGCGCGATCGTCCTTCACCGCGCGCGCGGCCTGGTCGACGATCGACTCGATCGCGCGGGCAGGGTTCTCCTCGAGCTCGAGCACCGCGAGACCGCTCGCGCGCACCGACGCGCAGCGCGCGTCGAGTCCGGCGAGCTTCAGGCGATCCTCGATCAGCGGCACCGTGCGGTCGAGCGTCGTGACGACCGAGTAGCGGTGGCCGAGCAGCATCGCGATACTCGCGGCCGCTTCGGTGATGTCGACGACCGGCACCGTCAGCAGTTCCTGCAGCCCTTCGCGGCCGTGTTCGCCGTAGCCGGCCTGGATCACCGCGTCGTATGGCTCGTCGTAGCTCAACACGCGGTCCATCACGGCGATCGCCGCGAGGTAGCTCTCGAAGTTGCCTTCGACCGATTCCGCGCCGAAGCGCGGCGTCAGCCCGACGATCTCCGTGCCCGGCGACGCGGCGGCCCGCGCCTGCGCGGCGATGGCGTCGGTGATCGACGCGGTCGTGTTGACGTTGACTACCAGGATTCTCATCGGTGCACTCCGTATGCTGCGTTCAGTGTCGGGCGCAGGCGACCGCGATGGGTTCGCCCGAGCGCTCGTCGTATTGCCGTTTGCGATCGGCCGTCAGCCAGTACACGCTGCCCGCGATGGCCGCGCCGAGCAGCCAGGAGAACGGCGTCATCGCGCTGAAGGCCGGCACGACGGCGAGCGTGATCGAGATCAGCGCGGACGGCACGAGCGCCGCGATCGCCTTGCGGTTCACGCCGCGCGTGTAGAAATACGCGCCGCTCGGCGCTTCGGTATAAAGGTCCGGCACGTTCACGCGCTGCTTGCGCACGAGCCAGTAGTCGACCGTGATGATGCCGTACAGCGGGCCGAGCAGCGCGCCGAGGCCGGACAGGAAGTAGACGATCACGATCGGGCTGTTGTACAGGTTCCACGGCAGGATCAGCACCGCGACCGTCGCGCTGATCAGGCCCGCGCGGCGGAACGTCAGGCGGTGCGGCGCGAGGCTCGTCAGTACGAAGGCCGGCGCGACGAAGTTCGCCATGATGTTGACCGCGACCGTCACGATCAGGAATGCGAGGCAACCGAGCACGAGGAACAGCTTGTTCGGCACCGTCGCGATGATTTCCGTCGGGCTGTGGATGATCTGGCCGTTCAGCTTGAACTGCGCGCCCGCGAGAACGAAGCTGATCGTCGCGAACACCAGGATGTTCACCGGCAGGCCCCAGAAGTTGCCGACCCGCACCGTCTTCGCGCTCGGCGACGCGCGCGCGAAATCGCAGAAGTTGAGCACCAGCGTGCCGTAGATTGCAAGCCACAGCGCGCCGCCCGCGAACACTTCGGTCCACATCTTCAGGCCGGTCATCGGCTTGCCGATCGACATCGCGAGATGGCCGCCGGTGCGGCTGAACATCCATGCGGCGAGCGACAGCGTCGTGACGAGGATGATCGGGCCGGCGAGCCCTTCGTACTTGCGGACCATCTCCATCCCGTAGGTGAGGATGCCGATCTGCACCAGCCAGATCGCGACGAACGTCACCCAGCCGAGCGTCGACAGCCCGCAGATCGCGTTCTCGTCGAACGCGGCGAGGCCCGGCCAGATCGCGGTGAGCAGCACGCGCAGCACGACCGACGCGAGGTAGGTCTGGATGCCGAACCATGCGATCGCGATCACCGCGCGGATCATCGCGGGCAACAGCGCGCCGTAGATGCCGAAGCTCATCCGGCTGATCACCGGGAACGGCACGCCGGTCTTCTGGCCCATGTAGCCGGTGAGGTTCATGAAGCCGTACACGAGCACCGCGCCGATCGCGAGCGATGCGAGCATCTGCCAGCCCGACAGGCCGAGCGCGAACAGCCCGATCGCGAACGAGTAGTTCGCGATGTTGTGCACGTCGTTGGTCCACAGCGCGAAGATGCTGTAGCGGCCCCAGGTGCGGCCCTCCGCCTTGGTCGGCGCGAGGTCGGGGTTGTGCAGCCGGGGGCTCAGCGCGGGGTCGCGCGCGGCGGTACCGGTTCGATGCAATGCGTCGTCCGCGCCGAGCACGATGCCCGCGCGGTGGGTGGCTTCCAGTTGCACGCGTTGTCTCCTTCCGTGTGCGGGGCGCGAACCGGCAGCGTGTGCACGCAGCGCAGGCCCGGCCGCCGTGGACGTTATGTCTCGGATTTGTTCGCGAGTATGGGTGGCCGTCGCGGCGATGGGAAATTAAATATTCGGCTGGGGGGCATTTGAAAAATGAATGGGGCCGGGTCGCCGGCGGTGGCAATGGAGGAGATGGACGGCACGCGCATTGCTCGCCACAGGTCTCCATCCAGTCGACATCAGCGGAGGTGTCATGCAGCGATATTCCATTCGTCACGTATCGCGGGTCGTCTTCGCCGGCATCCTGATTGCCGGCCTGGCGGCGGGTGCGGGTTGCCAGAAGAAGAGCGAGAGCGACACCACTACCGGCGGGAGCTCAACCGGCTCCACCAGCAGCATGGCGCCGGCGCCGTCCACCGCGCCGTCGGGCATGCCGGGCAGCGGCACGGCCGGCAGCGGCATGACCGGCGGTCCGGCGAGCATGCCGGGCGCCGCTTCTGCGCCCGCGGGCGCAAGCGGCGGCTGACCGTCGGCGCGGGCGGCATGCGCGGGCCCGTCGCCCGCGTGCCGCCGGGACGGCTGTCGGCGCGGCACGCGTGTCGCAGGGCACGCGTGGGCGGCGCCGCGCGCGCGTGAAAGATTTGCAACGACCGTTGTAGCGATTCCCGGACCGGCGCCGGCTGCATCCCCCCGGCGCACGCCGTCCGGAACAGGAGGTGCGATGCACAACGCGGAATCGAACCCAACCCCGAAACAGCAGCGCGAACAGATCGCGAAGAGCCCGGTGAAGACGCCGGCGGCCGGCGACATGCCCGATGCGGCGACCCAGGCCGCCGAGGTCGCCGAAGCCGCCGAGGTCACGAAGCGGGCGCTGACCCCTGAGGCCGTCGCGGCGAAGACGCCGACCGGCCTGCCGCCGATCGACGTCGGCGCGCATGCGGTCGACAGCGGCGATCCGGTGCGTCGCGCCAGCGGCAGGATCGTGACGCTCGACAACGCGAACATGGCGATGACCGACAACACGGTCGACGTCGACGGCAAGGGCATGGAGGCGCGCAGCGGCGCGACCGAGTGGCACGACAACGTGATCTATTCGAATGCGTCGCTCGACGACGCGGTCGAGACGCCCGACGAAGGGCTCGGCGGCATCGAGAGCCGGCCGGGCGGCAACGTGCCGCAGATTGCGACGCGGCCGGGCTGGCGCGTCCGGCATATCGGCGATGTCGACGTCGAGCACGGCGACGGCACGCGGGTCGAGCACGTGATCCGTCTCGAGCGGACCGACTGACGACGTAGCGAGGGCGGCCGGGCGGACCGCCGGCCGGCGGTCCGCCGAAGCCGCTGTCCGTCATTGCGGGCCGAGTTCCTGCGCGGACGTGTCCGCATCGTTGCCCTGCGCGACGAGCACGTGAATGTCGTTCGGCGTCACGTCGCCGATGCCGCCCGCCGGAATCGTCACCAGCAGCCAGTCGGCGTTGTTGTTGATCGCGACCGGCGCGGTTTTCAGGATCGGCGCCTTGCTGCCGGCCGTCGTGACGATCACCTGGTAGGTTCCGCCATTCAGGTAGATGGAATCCTGTGTGGATGCCGGCACGGCGTTCTGATACGCGGCGCCCGCCAGCGTCGGGCTTTGCGTGTTGATGTCGGTGCCCGGCGGCACGACGTACACGTCGACGTTCTGCGTGTTCGGCGACGCGTTGAAGCTGCGCACGCGCGCCTTGTCGGACAGCAGCTTCTTGTCGAACGGATCGTCGATCAGCGAAATCGCCGACGAGGTGCTCGGCAATGCGATGGTCGTGTAGTGGTGACCGTTCGCCGCGCCGAACGACTGCGACGCGACGGTCGTGGTCGTTCCCGATACGTCGTAACTGGCGGTCTGCGTGCCCGAATCGATGTCGTGATAACGGGTCACGCCCTTGTACGCGACACCCGACGCATCGAGCTTCGCGTTCAGGTAGTAGTCGAGATTCGGGCCGGCCGGCACCGCGTTGATGAAGCGCGCCTGCGGCTTCGAGATGCCGAGCACGGTGCCGACGTCGTTGCTGTCTCCGCCGCACGCCGTGAGTACGGAAATGACCGAGCACAGGGCCACTATCGTTCGTATGGATTTCATGTCGTCCTCTCGTTCAGGGGGAATCCTGCTTGCGATGCGGGATCGCCGCGCGAGGACTCGCGCGGTGCGCAGCGCCGGGTTGAAGGAAGGATTGCCGTCCGCCCGAGGGGCGGGCGCGTTGATCTCGCAAACGACGTGCCTGCACGGCGGGACACGCGTACGCGCCGGTGTGGCGCGAAGCTGCGCGGGGAGGCTGCGGCATGCCGTGCGCGAACGCGCGCGCGAGGTGACGTGTTTGTAAAAAGGCAGTGCGGCACGTCGCGAGGCGACCTGTGCGCAAGTGCGGCGCCCAGGAAAGCTGTTCAAGCCGTCAGCCGGGGGCGCTGCGACGAATGCGGAAGGGCGAGAGGGGGGGGCAGCGCGCGTATCGTTGGGCACGCATCGATACGTGGAGAGTCGTGCGAATTGTGCGAATCGCGCGCGACGACCTCGGGTCGCCGCGCGCATGGAGCGCATCAGCGGTTCACGAGCTTTGCAGGATACGCGAGCGCGAGCGCGCATCCGACCAGCATGCATGCGGCGAAGCCGTACAGCCCCGCGCTTTGCGAATGGAACGTATCGCGCAGCCAGCCGATGAAGTAGGTGCTGCCGAAGCCGCCGAGGTTCGCGATCGAGCACGCGAAAGCGATCCCGCCGGCGGCGGCCGAGCCCTTCAGGAACGTGGACGGCAGCGCCCAGACGACCGGCATCGCGGCGGCCGCGCCCGCGTTGATCAGCGAGAACAGCAGCACGGTCGCGAGCGTGCCGTGCGACGACGCGGCGGCGAATGCGAGCGCGACGGCCGACACCAGGAACGGCACGACGATATGCCAGCGGCGCTCGCGCGCACGGTCGGAGCTCGCGCCGCAGTACAGCGTTGCGAGCACGGCCGCGGCATTCGGGATCACCATCAGCCAGCCGATGTGATACGCGTCCTTCACGCCGGTGTCGCGCAGGATCGTCGGCAGCCAGAAGCTCACCGCATACAGCCCGAGCAGCACGCACAGATCGATGAGGCCGAGTGCCCACACCTTCGGATCGGAGAACGCGCGGCCGAGCGCGTGGCTCTTGTTGCCGGACGGATCGGCGTCGAGGTTCGCGCGCAGCGTGCGCTGCTCGTCCGCGTTCAGCCAGCGCGCGGTCTCGATGCTGTTGGGCAGCCAGCGCAGCACCGCGAAGCCGAGCAGCACCGACGGCAATGCCTCGAGCAGGAACAGCCACTGCCAGCCGCCGAGCCCGTGCACGCCGTCGAACGCACGCATGATCCAGCCGGAAATCGGGCTGCCGATCATGCTCGACAGCGGCAGCCCGACCATGAACAGCGCGACGATGCGTGCGCGGCGCGCATCGGGATACCACTGGGTCAGGTACAGCAGCACGCCGGGCAGGAAGCCGGCTTCGGCGGCGCCGAGCAGGAAGCGCACGACGTAGAACTGCATCGGCGTATGCACGAACATCGTCGCGCCCGACAGCAGGCCCCACGTGATCATGATCCGTGCGATCCACAGCTTCGCGCCGACGCGCTGCAGCACCAGATTGCTCGGGACTTCGAACAGGATGTAGCCGCCGAAGAACAGGCCGGCGCCGAGCCCGTACACGGTGTCGCTGAACTTCAGCGCGTCGAGCATCTGCAGCTTCGCGAGCCCGATGTTGATGCGGTCGAGATAGGCCGCGAAATAGCACAGGCAGAACAGCGTGATCAGGCGCAGCGTGACCTTGCGGTAGAGCGCGCCGTGCAGCGTGTCGTCGGCGGAGACGGCGGCGCTCGGGTGTGCGGTAGACATGGGATTGCCCCTGTTCGAATGTGACGGATGAAGTGGGTGGCCGTTCGACGCGAGCGAAGGTTCGCCGCGCGCTGGAGTCTGTATAGCACGCCAATTACATAGCGTACACACTAGAAAATACGGAATCGCGCAGGCATGAAAGTGAACGCGCCAGGATCGATCGATAAACCAGATAAACCCGGAATTTTTCGGGGATTAATCTGGAAATTTGCACATGCCAACATGATTTTTCTCATCCGGAGGTATGCACGAAATTCGTGCGTATACGCTCAAAAGTGGAGTGTGTGCACGCCAGTGCTTCGGCGTTCGGAGCGCGCGCGTCCGGCAGCCCGCCGGATCGCGCGAGCCGCGGGCGTTGCAGCGGCGATGTCCGCGAGCAGGCCGACATGGTCGGGCGCTTGTCGGGCGCGACGCGGGTCGGGCGCCACGAACCCTGACGCACCGCAACGAAGCAGCGGCCGCGTGACCGGATGCACCGATTTGAGGGTGTACACTGCTTGCCTTTCCCATTCATGCCGCGCGAGCCTTCATCTTCATGGCGTCTTCCAAGGATTCCTACGACTTTCACGACCAGGTCGGGCACCTGCTGCGCCGTGCCTATCAGCGGCACGTCGCGATCTTCCAGGAAGCGATCCCCGATTCGGACCTGACCGCCGCGCAGTTCGTCGCGCTGTGCGCGGTCAAGGAAAAGCAGGCGTGTTCGCTGAACGACATCGTGAAGGCGACCGCGATCGACCAGGCGACCATTCGCGGCGTCGTCGAGCGCTTGAAGACGCGCGCGCTGATCGAGGTGCTGCCCGACCCGAACGACGGCCGCAAGCTGATCGTGCGCGCGACCGCGGCGGGCCTCGCGCTGATCGACCGCACGGTGCCGTTCGCGCGGCAGGTGACCGAGCGCACGTACGGGCCGCTCAATCCGGGCGAACGCGTCGCATTGCAGTACCTGCTGCGCAAGATGATGGAGGCCGACGGCGACGCGTGACGCGCGGCGCCGTCCGGCCCTCGACGCAAACCGGCCTCATGCGGCGCTTGCTGCGACACTCGCTTCGGTAGCCGGAAGCCGGCCGGCCTCGCGCAGCGCGGCGCGCACCGTCTCGGGCGTGAACGGCGGCGCGTAGAAGCGCACGCCGGTCGCATCGAACAGCGCATTCGCGACGGCGGCGGGCCCCGGCACCGACGCCGATTCGCCCGCGCCGAGCGGCGGCTCGCCTTGCCGCGGCATCAGCACCACGTCGACGTCCGGCACTTCGTCGAACGTCAGGATCGGATAGCTCGCCCATTCGCGCGACGCGACCTTGCCGTCGGCAAACCGCACGCGTTCCTTCAGCGTGCGGCTCAATACCTGGATCACGTTGCCGTGGATCTGGTGGCGCACGCCGTCGGGGTTGATCATCGTGCCGGTGTCCTGGCCGACCGTCACGCGTTCGATGCGGATCTCGCCCGACACGCGATCGACGCTCAGGTCGACGATCCATGCGGACCAGGCCGCGCCGAAACCGGGGAAGCGGCTGTGGACGTAGCGTGCGTAGGCGACGCCGCGTCCGCGGACGACGCGCGCTGCTGCCGCTTCATTTCCGCGATCCACGCGCCGCGGCGTCCAGCCCGCGCGATCGGCGACGGCCTGCAGCAGTTCGGTCGCGCGCGTGTCCTTGAGATGGCGCAGCCGGAACGCGAGCGGATCGATGCCGGCCAGCGTCGCGCATTCGTCGACGAACGCGTCGTGCGCGAACGTGTTCGGCAATGCCGACACGCCGCGCAGCCACGAGGCGCGCACGAGCGGCGCGAGATCCTCGCAGACGAAGCGGCGGTTCGGGCTTTCATACGGCGACACGGCGGTGCGGTCGCCCATTTCGAACACGCGCGGTTCGGGCGCGATCGCGCCGGTCAGGAGCGTCGCGAGCAGCGGCGCGTCGTTCGACGGATAGCGCGTCGTGAAGTCGTAGCCGAGCAGGCGGCCGTCGCGCGTCACGGTGCCCGTCACCTGCATCAGCTGCCCGGCGCCCTTCGGTTCCCACAGATGCTCGTCCGCGCGCGACAGCTGCACGCGCACCGGGCGGCCGACCGCGCGCGACAGCAGCAGCGCGTCGCCGCAGACGTCGTCCGCGCCGTTGCGGCCGTAGCAGCCGGCCGCTTCCATCCGCACGATGTCGATATCGGCTTCGTCGCGCGCCACGAGCGTCGCGAGGTCGTAGCGCAGCGATACGGGGTTCTGGGTGCCGGACCATACGGTGATCCGGCCGTCGCCGGGTGCGCGATAGTCGGCGAGCGCGCACGACGGGCCGATCGAGCCGTGCATCTGGAACGGCCACGCATAGGTGCGCGACAGCGTGATCGTGCCGGGTTGCGCGCGTGCCGCGTCGACGTCGCCTTCGTCGAGCAGCAACCGGCGTTGCGCGGGCGCGGCGGCGATCGCGGCCGCGGGCGTGTCGAGCGGCGGCAGCGCAGGGTGCGGGCGCCACGCGACGCGCAGCTGGCGTGCCGCGCGGATCGCGTGTTCCTCGCGCTCGGCGACGACGCCGACGAAGTCGCCGAGCGCGACGACCGCCACGAGCCCGGGCACGTCGGCGACCGACGCGCGATCGACGTCCACCAGCGACGTGCCGACGAACGCGCCGCTGTCGTGGCCCGCATACGGCGGCCGCACGACGCGGCCGTGCAGCATGCCCGGCACGCGCATGTCATGCACGAACGTGAGCTGGCCGGTGGCCTTCGCAGGCAGGTCGACGCGCGGCGACGACCGGCCGACGATCCGGTAGCGGGCGGGATCCTTCGTGCGGGCGTTCAGGTCGAGCGTGAGCGCGATGCGGCGCGCCGCGACAAGCGCGGCGAACGTTGCTGTGTGCCCGCCGGCCGGTGCGGCGATCGTGCCGTCGTCGATGCTCAGTTGCGCGGGGTCGACACCGAAGCGCTCGGCGGCCAGCGCCAGCAGCGCGTGGCGTGCCTGCGCGGCCGCGCAGCGCAGCGGCGTCGCGGAAATCTGGATCGTCGCGCTCGCGATGGTCGGACCCTGGTTCGGCGTCGCGGCCGTGTCGCCGAGCACCATCGTCACGCGCGCGGCCGGCACGTCGAGCTCCTCCGCCACGATCTGCGCGAGCGACGTGCGGATGCCGGTGCCGAGGTCGACGTGGCCGTTGAACGCGAGGATGCGTCCATCGTCGAGGATCGCGACGAACACCTCGGGCTGCGCCGGCACGTACGACGACAGGCTGCCCGGCTGGCCGGGCGCCGGCTTGGGCGGCGGCGCGGGCGGCCGGATCACGGTCAGGCAGCCGTCGCGCGCAAGCAGTTCGGAGCGGTTCACGGTTCAGGTGTCCTGTCGGGGAGGGCGCGACCGGCGGCCGGTCGCAGCGCCTGCGGCGGCGGCGCTGCTGCCGCGTGCCGCGCACGGGGCGACGGCCCGGGCGTGCGCGATGGCGCACGCGGTCAATCTAGGCCGACAAAAGCGCAGCGTCAATCGCGCGCCGGCGCGGGCACGGCTGCCGTTCGTACCACCCGTGCCGCACCGCCCGCGATCGGCGCGGCGGCTCAGCGCGCGTGCACGGCATCGATCGCCGCGATCGCATCGTCGAGCGGCATCACGGCCGCGTATTTCTGCTGCATGTCGAACAGGTTCGCGTCGTGCGGCGCGATCGCGCGATCGCCGACGCAATCGGCGAGCACGAGCGGGCGGAACCCGTGCGACATCGCGTCGACCACGCTCGCGCGCACGCAGCCGCTCGTCACCGCGCCCGCGACGAGCAGCGTCTGCACCGCGCGCTGCGCGAGCCACGGCGCGAGCTGCGTGCCGAAGAACGCCGACGGCACGGTCTTGCGCACGACGAGTTCGCCGGCGGCAGGCGGGAGTTCGGGCACGATCGCGCTGTTCGGATGGTGCTCGGTCAGCGTCGCCATCCCGGGCACCTTCAGCGAGAACACGTTGTCGTCGCTGCCGTCGTCCGCGTACACGATGCGGCTGTGCGCGACCGGCCAGCCGCGTGCGCGCGCGAGCGCGAGCGCCCGCGTCGTGTGCGCGATCGCCGGCGCGATGTTGCCGCCGCCGAACGTCGCGGGATCGGCGAAGCCGACCACGAAGTCGACGATCAGCAGTCCGATGTTGCCGTGCGGCGGCAGCGGCGTGCCGAAACCCTGCTGGCGGTAGACGTTTGCTTCGGCGTGGCGGGAAAGATCGGTCATGGTGTCGGGCACTCGTCGGTCAGGCGGGTTGATCGGTCACGCGGCCTTCGCGCACGACGGTTTCGCCGTCGAGCTCGACCGTGCAGCGGCGCAGCGGGATGTCGATGTGGCAGGTGGTCGTGCGGGTGCCGCCGCCTTCGTTGTTCGGGCCGAGCGAGAACAGGAAGTTGCCTTCGAACGCACGCGCATCCATCCCGATCGTCGCCTCGCGGTCGTACAGGCCGAGCGTCGACCAGCGCGCGCGCGGCTGCAGCCCCCAGCCGATGTGCGAGATCGCATAGCCTTCCGGGTCCGCGAAGGTTTCCATGTAGTCGCGCAGCAGGTCGGCATCGACGCCGCCTTCGATGCGCGTCGCATAGCCGCCTTCGACGGTCAGCGCGATCGGCTCGCTCACGTAATGTTTCTGCGGCAGCAGGATGTCGCCGCGATCGATCACGATCGTGCCGCGCGCGGTGCGGTCGTTCGGGAAGGTCAGCGCGAAGCCGCTCGGCCAGTGGTCCCAGCGGCCCGGCGCGTCGACGAAGCCGTATTCGGCGGTCGGCGGGAAATCGCCGAGCGGGCACACGAGCGCCGTGCCGGCCGCCGAGGTCACGCGCATCTCGCGCGCGGCGGCGATCTTCTTCGCGGCGCCGAGCACGCGCGTGCGGTCGGCCAGTGTCGGCACCATCCGCACCAGCACTTCGGGCGGCTCGACCGCGAGCAGGATCTTCGCGCCGGATTTCAGGATGTCGTGCTGCTCGGGCGAGAACAGCAGCGTCATCAGGTCGAGCACGAGGTCGCTCTCGCGCAATGCGGCGATCGCGGCGCGGTTGCCGGTCAGCGGCGTCGTGCCGAGATACGCGAGCGGGTCGCGGCTGAACGCCTTCTCGCCGTTCACCGGCGGCAGGTCGAGCCGGTTGACGATCGCGCCCATCGATTGCGTCGCGATCAGCGCGCACGACAGCGTCTGCGGATGAGTGGCCGCGCTCGTCAGGATCGTGACGGTCTGGCCCGGTTCGAGGCGCGACAGCGTGAGCACCTGCTTCCACGCGTCGATCAGTTGATAGTCGCTGACTGGCATCGTCGGCTCCGGTAATGGCGTGAAGGGAAGGGGGGAGAATTCAGGCCGCGAGCGGCGCGCCGAGGAAGTTGCCGAACGCCGCGTAGAAGCCCGCCGCGTTGTCCCACGGGATCATGTGGCCGGCATCGGGCACGCGCACGTGCCGCATCGACGGCGTCGCACGCTGCAGTTCGGCGACGTCGTCGTCGCGCACCACGTCGCCGCGCTCGGCCGTGATCAGCAGCGACGGCACGGCCAGTTGCGCGGCATCCGCGTGGAAGTCGTCGGTGTGGAAGCCTTCGTACGACGTGCGCACCGCGCGCTCGTCGCAGGTATGCAGCCACTCGGCGCGCAGTTGCAGTTCGGCATCGGTCCAGGTCGGGCAGAACGCGCGCATCCCTTCGGCGTCGGTGCCGGCGCGCGCGAGCGCCATCGAGTCGATGTACCACGGCAGCTTGCCCGGATAGTCGCGGCGGTTCGGGCCCGACACCGGCGGATCGACGAGCACGACCGATTCGAGCCCGCGGACGCCGCGCCGTGCCGCGCGCGCGGCGATCCGCGCGCCCATCGAATGGCCGACCAGGCTCGTGCGCGGCAGGCCGAGCGCGGCGACGAACGCCGCGATGTCATCGGCTTGCGCATCGAGGCCGTAGTCGAGCGACGGCGACGCGTCGGACAGCCCGCGGCCGCGCACGTCGAGCACATAGGTGTCGAATGCCGCGCCGAACACCTCGCCGACGAAGCCCCAGGTGATCGCGGGGCTCGTGATGCCGGGAATCAGCACGATCGCGGGGCGCGACGCGCGCGCGCCCGTGGCGCCGCCGTAGCGCAGGTAGTGCTGGCGGATGCCGTTGGCGCGGACGTTCGCGCCGTACAGGAAAGTCGAGGACATGGCGATGCTCCGAAGTAGCGGGGCGCTCAATACGCGCCGGACAGCAGCGCGCCGGCGCCGGGCACGATCGGTTCGAGATCGAGTTCGCGCAGCATCGCGTAGGTCGTCGCGATCGCGGCCGTGATCACGGGCTTGCCCGTCATCGCCTCGACCTTCGCGACGGCCGGCAGCGACGGCATCTGCACGCACGCGGACAGCACGATCGCATCGGCGTCCTGGTACGGCAGCGTCTTCACGATGTCGGGCAGGCGCGCCGGGTCGTGGCGGCCGACGGCGAGGTTGTCGGGGATCTCGAGCGCGCGATACGCGATCACGTCGTAGCCTTCGTTGCGGATGTAGTCGACCACGAGCTCGGTCAGCGGCAGCATGTACGGCGCGACCACCACGATGCGCTTCGCGCCGATCACCTTCAGCGCATCGACGAGCGCGCCCGCGCTCGTCAGCACCGGCGCCTGCGCGCCGTTGTCGGCCGTGTGCTTCGTGAGGCGCGCCTGCGACACGCGGTGATAGCCGTGGCCCATCGCCATGATCGCGACGAGGCACGCGTAGCCGAGCACGTCGACGCGCGCATCGCTCAGTTCCACCGCGCAGCGGTCGGACTCGGCGTCCATCGCCGCGAGTTCTTCCTTGACGACCTTCTTCATCCGCATCCGGCTCGAGTGATACGTGAAGCGCTCGGGCCGGATCGCCTCGCGCAACCGCAGCATCGCGGGAATCTCGGTTTCCATCGTCGTGTTGGAACTCGGCACGATCTGGCCGATGCGGTAGGTCTTGCTCATGACGGGAGGCTCCGTGTCGGTAAGGGTGGGGCGGCACGCTGGCGCGGGATCGCCTGGTTTCGGGGAAAGTCTAGTGTGTACATTTGAAAATGACAATGGGTCAAAATGATTCCTTTCAGGCGTGGATCGTTCATTTTCGGATGTATATGAGGTTTTATTGGTGTTTTCCCGGATGGGGTGGCCACCGGAAATAATCCCCTTGTCTTGAATAAATTGAGTGTGTACGCTACATAAACGCCATTCAATCCGCCCGTTCTCGTGCCGCGTCCGGCGCCGGGCTCACGATCAGGAGATCCGCATGAGCAAACCCCGTATCGCAATCATCGGCGCCGGTCTCGGCGGCACGGCCGCCGCGGCGCTGCTGCAGCGCGGCGGCTACGACGTCGCGCTGTACGAGCAGGCGCCGGCGTTCTCGCGCCTCGGCGCGGGCATCCATCTCGGCCCGAACGTGATGAAGATCATGCGGCGCATCGGCTGCGAGGACGCGCTGGAGACGATGGGTTCGCATCCGGATTGCTGGTACAGCCGCGACTGGCAGACGGCCGACGTGCTGTCGCGGATTCCGCTCGGCGACTACGCGCGCAGGACCTACGGCGCGAGCTACCTGACCGTGCATCGCGGCGATTTCCACGCGCTGATGACGCAGGCTGTGACGCCCGGCACGATCCGCTTCGGCAAGCGGCTCGCGGCGGTGGAGGACACGGGTGACGCGGTGCGCCTGACGTTTGCCGACGGCAGCGTCGAGACGGCCGACATCGTGATCGGCGCGGACGGCGTGAACTCGCGGATCCGCGAGCATCTGCTCGGCGCGGAGCCGCCGCGCTATACGGGCTATGTCGCGCATCGCGCGGTGTTCCCGGCCTCGCTGCTCGGCAACAAGCCGTACGACATGTGCGTGAAATGGTGGTCGGAGGATCGCCACATGATGGTCTACTACGTGACGGAGAAGCGCGACGAGTACTACTACGTGACCGGCGTGCCGCAGGCCGAGTGGCCGGAAGGCGTGTCGATGGTCGACAGCAGCCGCGATGAAATGCGCGAGGCGTTCGCCGGCTTCCACGCCGACATCCAGCATCTGATCGACGTGTCGCCGTCGATCACGAAGTGGCCGCTGCTCGAGCGCGACCCGCTGCCGTTGTGGAGCCGCGGCCGTCTCGTGCTGCTCGGCGACGCATGCCATCCGATGAAGCCGCACATGGCGCAGGGCGCGGCGATGGCGATCGAGGATGCGGCGATGCTCGCGCGCTGCCTCGACGAAGTCGGCATCGGCGATTACGCGGGTGCGTTCGCGCTGTACGAGGCGAACCGCGCGGCACGCGCGTCGAAGGTGCAGCTCGTGTCGCACAACAACACGTGGCTGCGTACCAACGAGGATCCGTCGTGGGTGTTCGGCTACGACGTGTTCGACGTGCCGCTGGTGTCGCCGTCGCCGTCGCGCGGCAACGTGGCGGCCGTCGCCTGACGCGCATGCGGTGTCCGCGCCGGATGCCGCGCCGCCGTATCGGTGATCGATGCGGCGGTACGCATTTCGGCGTGTTATACGTGAGCGCTGCGCGCGACGCCGGCCCGTCGCGAGCCGGCGGCCTTGCCCGCTGCCGGCCCCAACACGGCCTGCCGGCCCGCGCCCCGCATTCCGGATCCCTTCATGTCCCATCCCGCTTCCCCGTCGCGGCCGCTCGCGTTTCGCGTGAACGGCACGCCGCACACGTTCGACGCTGCCGCGCCCGACGCGCCGCTGCTGCTGGTCCTGCGCAACGACTGCGCGCTCAACGGCCCGAAGTACGGCTGCGGATTCGGGCAGTGCGGCGCGTGTACGGTGCTGGTCGACGCTCAGGCGACGCGCGCGTGCGTCGTGCCGGCCGCCGCCGCGCACGGGCGCGACGTGACGACGCTCGAAGGGCTCGGCTCGCGCGACGCGCCGCATCCGATCCAGCGCGCGTTCATCGACGAGCAGGCCGCGCAGTGCGGCTATTGCCTGAACGGAATGATCATGAGCACGAAGGCGCTGCTCGACCGTAATCCGTCACCGGACGATGCGGCGATCCGCGACGCGCTGCGCTTCAATCTTTGTCGCTGCGGCACGCATCTGGAGATCATCCGCGCGGTGCATCGGGCCGCGCGCTATCTGCGGGACGACGGCGATGAAGCATGACCTGAGCGTGCCCGCGCAGCCCGAAGCCGATGCGAGCGATGTGCGGCGCGATGAAGCGGCGGCCGGTTTGGCGCGGCGTGCGGACGACGCGGCGCGCATGCACCGCGCACACTACGAATGGCCGATCGGCGATGCGCGTGCGCACGCGTCGTTCGAGCTCGAAACGCGGACCGCCGCCGATGGGCGGATGACGACGTGGCGCTATCGCGCGAAGGCCGGCACGACACCGGATGCGCGGCGCGCGGCGGCGCAGGGCGGGGCATCGGCTCGGTCGTCGCCGTTCGTCTATCGACATGCGCAGACGTCGATCGAGATGGCCGACGTCCACCACGCGATTCCCGGCCACGCACACGTGTTCGCGCGCGAGTCGTTCGTCGACGAACTGGCCGGTGCGCTGCGGCGCGATCCGGTCGCATTGCGCCTGCAGCATCTCGATGCGTCGCGCGATGCCGGGCCGCGCGAGATCATCCGGATGGTCAGTGAACGCGCGGCGTGGGGCGAACCGGCCACGGGCCGTGCCCATACAGCGGCGCAGGACCGCCTCAGTGGGCGCGGCTTTGCATTCGATGGTGCGGGCGCGCTCGAGGCGCCGTCCGCAGGCGAAAACCCGCACGCGGACGCGGGCCGCGACAACGATCGGCACTGGTCCGCCTGGGTGGTCGATCTAGACGTCGATCGCGCGACGGGCGACGTCGCGGTGCGCCGCGTCGTCGCCGGGCAGGGCGCGGGCGAGCCCGGGCAGGCGTCGATGGCGGGCTTGCCCGCGTGGCAGATCGAAGCGGCGATTTCGCGCGTGATGGGCGCGCGGCTGTCCGCACGGCCGGCGCATGACGAGACCGGCGGCGATGTCGCGCCGGATGCGATCGCGCATGAACTCGTCGCGTTCGACGACGCAGAGCCGGGAGTCGGTCGCGCCCGGTCGCTGTCGGCATACGACGCGCAACGGATCGAACAGGCGGTGGCGCCGGCGGCGGCCGCGATCGCGAACGCGCTGCATGACGCGACGGGCGTGCGTTTTCGCGCGCCGCCGTTCGACGCCGCACGCATTCGCGACGCGCTGGCCCGCCCTGAGCCGGCCGATGTCGGCGAGCGCCGTTCCGGCGCGCCGCGCCGCGCGTCATCGCGCTGGCGCCGCTGGCTGGCCGGTGGCGGCGCGGGCGGGGTCGTCGGCGGGCTGATCGGGCTGGCCTGCGCGATCCTGCCGGGCCCGGCGCCGATCGCCCCGATTGCGCCGGTCGCACCCGGCGGCGCGGACGGCGCGATGTGGAGCGCGGCGACGCTCGAACGCGGCCGCCTGATCGCGCTCGCCGGCGATTGCGCGGTCTGCCATACCGCGCCGGGCGGCGCGGCCAATGCGGGCGGTCTCGCGCTCGACACGCCGTTCGGCACGATCTACACGACCAACATCACGCCCGATCCGGAAACCGGCATCGGCGCATGGTCGTATCCGGCGTTCGCGCGCGCGATGCGCGAAGGCATCGGGCGCGACGGCTCGCATCTGTATCCGGCGTTTCCGTACACCGCGTTCGCGAAGCTGAGCGAGCCCGACCTGCTCGCGCTGTATGCATACCTGATGTCGCAGCCGCCGGTGAAGCATGCGCCGCCGAAGACGAAGCTGCCGTTCCCGCTCGACCAGCGGCGCCTCGTCGCCGGATGGAACTGGCTGTTTCACGACGCGCGGGCGTTCGTGCCGGATCCGGCGCGCTCCGCGTCGTGGAATCGCGGCAAGTATCTGGTCGACGGCGCCGGGCACTGCGGCGCGTGCCATACGCCGCGCAACGCGCTCGGCGCGGAACGGGGCGGCCGCGCATATCTGGCCGGCGGCGAGGCCGAGGGATGGGTCGCGCCGCCGCTCGTCGCGTCGCCGGCGTCGCCGGTGCCGTGGACCGAAGGCGCGCTGTTCGACTACCTGCGCACGGGCTTCTCCGCGCAGCACGGCGTCGCGGCCGGGCCGATGGCGCCGGTCGTCGCGGGGCTCGCGGCGCTGCCCGAATCGGACGTCCGGGCGATCGCGCATTATCTGGCGTCGCTGTCGCCGCCCGTCGATGCCGCGGTGGCCGTCGACGCGGCGACCCGCCATGCACGCGGTGCGGAAGCGGTCGCGACGCTCGGCCTCGAGAGCGGCCGGCGCGCGTTCGATGCCGCGTGCGCGGTCTGTCACGCGGAGACGGGCGGGGTCGGGCATTTCGGCGTGCGTCCGCTGATGGGGCTCAACACGAGCGTCAGCCAGGCTGCGCCCGACAACCTGCTGCGCGTGCTGCACGACGGGATCGACCATCCGGCCACCGACGGGCTCGGCTACATGCCCGGCTTCCGCGACGCGTTCGACGACCGGCAGATGGCCGAGCTCGCCGCATACATCCGCGCGCGCTATGCGCCCGGCCAACCGGCGTGGCGAAGCCTGGAGGAGGCTTCGGCGAGAATCCGGCAGGCGCGTGCGCACTGACCGGCGCGACCGCCGATGCCGGTCGCCGGGCAGAAACCGTGCGTCGGCCGAGAAGCCGGGAAAAGCGACACGCTGCGCAACGACGGGCGTGACGCGGGCCGCAAATCTTGCCGGCAGCACCCCATCGTTTAACCATTCGAAACAATGTGTTCACTGAAAAGGGCATGATCTCCGGCGATCGGGCAGGCATACTGTCGCCTATGTTGCTCAATGCCGTCGAATCGACGCGCGCTTGCCCCCCATGTCCATTGCTCTATCTTTTCGATCCCTGCGAGGGTTGACCATCGCGGCCGTTGCATGCTTGCTCGCCGCATGTTCGACCGCTTCCGACGTGACCACGACATCGAATCCGAACGTCTTCACCGTGACGACGCGCACGCTCGGCGTGTCGACGACGTGGGCCGACGCCCATGCGAAAGCTGTCGACGAAGCGACCAACTACTGCACGCAGCGCGGCATGCGCGCGAGCCTGAAGCAGGAGTCGGTGACCGGCGGCCGCCGCGTCGACGCGCGCTCCGAACTCGCGTTCGAGTGCCATCCGACCTTCGAGACCGCGTCGAACCCGCGCGGATAAGCGCCGCGCCGCCCGCGCGGCCGTAACCTCCGCACTGCTCCGGATGTGAACCGACCCGCGATGCCGTTGACGGGCAGCGCGGGCCGTCGCACGTCCGCCGGCCGCGTTACCCGGCCGCGTTACGCGGGCTGCGCCTCGTACAGCTTCACGCACGCGGAGAAGTCGAGCGTGCCGAGCCCGTGCTGGCTCATCGACTGATAGAGCTGCTGCGCGAGCGCGCCCATCCACACCGGCTGCCGTGCGCTGCGCGCGGCTTCGGTCGCGAGCCCGAGATCCTTCAGCATCAGGTTCGCGGCGAAACCGCCCGAGTAGCCGCGCGCGGCGGGTGCCGCGTCGTTCACGCCCGGATACGGGTTGTAGGTGTCCGAACTCCAGCAGCGGCCGGTCGACGTGTTGATGATGCCGGCCAGCACGGCCGGATCGATGCCGAGCGCGGCGCCGAGCGCCATCGCTTCGGCCACGCCCATCATCGAGATCCCGAGCAGCAGGTTGTTGCAGATCTTCGCGATCTGCCCGGTGCCCGTGCCGCCGCAGTGCACGACGTTCTTCCCCATGTCGAGCAGTACCGGGCGGATGCGCTCGAACAGCGCGCCTTGCGCGCCGACCATGAAGGTCAGCGTGCCGGCCTGCGCGCCGCCGGTGCCGCCCGACACCGGCGCGTCGGCGAACGGGAAGTCGCGCTGCGCGGCGGCGTCGGCCATCGCGCGCACGGTGTCCGGATCGATCGTGCTGCAGTCGACCAACGTCGCGCCGACACGCGCGCCGGCCAGCACGCCGTCGTCGCCGAGGTAGACCGCGCGCACGTGCTGCGCGGCCGGCAGCATCGTGATCACCAGCGACGCGCGGGCGGCCGCGTCACGCGGCGACGCGGCCGCCGTCGCGCCCGCGCGCACCGCCGCGTCGACCGCGTTCGCGTCGAGGTCGAACACCGTCAGCGCGTGGCCGGCCTTGAGCAGGTTGGCGGCCATCGGGCCGCCCATGTTGCCGAGTCCGATGAATGCGATTTCCATGTGCAGGCTTCCTTGATCAGCGCAGCGCGATCGTCGTGTTCACGCCGCCGGCCGTCGCGTCGTCGTCGAACCAGCGCGCGGTGACCGTCTTCGTCTGCGTGTAGAACTGCACGACCTGCTTGCCGTACGGGCCGAGATCGCCGAGCTTCGAGCCGCGCGAGCCGGTGAAGCTGAAGTAGGGGACCGGCACCGGGATCGGGATGTTGATGCCGACCTGGCCGATGTCGATCTCGCTCTGGAACTTGCGCGCGGCCGCGCCGCTCTGCGTGAACAGGCCGACGCCGTTGCCCATCGGGTTGCGGTTGACCAGCGCGATCGCGTCGTCGAGCGTGTCGGCTTCGAGCACGACCACCACCGGCCCGAAGATTTCTTCCTGATAGATCGACATGTCGGTCGTCACGTTCGAGAAGATCGTCGGGCCGACGAAGTTGCCCTGCTCGTAGCCGGGCACCTTCACGTCGCGGCCGTCGAGCAGCAGCGTCGCGCCTTCCTTCACGCCCGCGTCGATCAGCGACAGGATGCGGGCCTTCGCCGCCTTCGACACGACCGGACCGACGTCCGTGCCGGCTTCGGCGCCGGCGTTGACCTTCAGCGCCTTCGCCTTCTCGACCAGCTCGGGCAGCCAGTCGCGCGCCTGGCCGACCAGCACGACGACCGACGTCGCCATGCAGCGCTGGCCGGCCGCGCCGAAGCCTGCGCCGACCAGCGCGTTGATCGACTGCTCGCGGTGCGCATCGGGCAGCACGACCGCGTGGTTCTTCGCGCCCATCATCGACTGCACGCGCTTGCCGTGCTGGCTGCCGAGGTTGTACACGTGCGTGCCGACGCGCGTCGAGCCGACGAACGAGATCGCCTTGATGTCCGGGTGCGTGCACAGACGGTCGACCACGGTCTTGCCGCCGTGCACGACGTTCAGCACGCCCTGCGGCACGCCGGCCTCGATCGCGAGTTCGACGAGCTGCATCGTCGACAGCGGATCCTGTTCCGACGGCTTCAGCACGAACGTGTTGCCGCACACGATCGCCATCGGGAACATCCACAGCGGGATCATGCCGGGGAAGTTGAACGGCGTGATGCCCGCGCACACGCCGATCGGCTGGCGCAGCGTGTAGGTGTCGACGCCGCCCGCGACGTTCTCCGCGAATTCGCCTTGCTGCAGCGTGCCGATCGAGCACGCATGCTCGACCACTTCGAGGCCGCGGAAGATGTCGCCCTGTGCGTCGGGCAGCGTCTTGCCCTGCTCGGCCGTCAGCGTGTGCGCGATCCGTTCGAGATTGCGGCGCACGAGGTCCTGGAACTTCAGCATGATGCGCAGCCGCGCGCCGATCGGCGTCGTCTTCCAGGTCTGGAACGCGCGTTGCGCGGACGCGATCGCGGCATCGACCTCGTCGAGCGTCGCGTACGGCACGCGGCCGATCACTTCCTGCGTCGCGGGGTTGACGATGTCGCCCCATTCGGCGCTTTGCGATTCGACGAACGCGCCGTCGATCAGCAGCTTGGCGGTGGGCAGGGCGAGGGTGGTCTGGGGAACTGCGGCGTTCATGGAACTCTCTCCGGGAAACGGTGGTGCGAAGAAAAAACGGGGGCTGCGTCCGTCGCGCGTGCGGCCACGACGGACGGCAGGTCGAACTGAAATCGGGGCGATGCGGATCGCTGCGGGCCGATGCTTACGCACGCGCCGGACGCATCAACGCGGTACACGCGAGCGCGAACACGCCGAAGCCGACGAGGTAAGCGATCACGTAATGCGGCTGGCCGCCGCCGGCCTTGAGCAGCGACGTCGCGATCATCGGCGCGAAGCCGCCGCCGATCACGCCGGCGAGCTGCACCGACAGCGAGATGCCGCTGTAGCGGATTTCCGCCGGGAACTGCTGCGCGAACAGCAGCGACTCCGGCGCATACAGGATCGGGAACACGATGCCGAGGCCGAGCACGATCGCCCACCATGCGGTCGCCGTCTGCTGCGTGCCGAGCATCAGGAAGAACGGCGCCGCGAACAGGCACATCAGCACGAGGCCGATCGCGAACATCCGGCGCTGGCCGATGCGGTCGCTGAGATGCCCGCACAGCGGCATCGTGACGAGCGACAACGCCGCGCCGGCCGTGATCGCGTGCAGCATCTCGGCCTTCGGCAGATGCAGCTGCTGCGTCGCATACGCGAGCGCGAACGTGACGACCATGTAGAACCAGGTGTTTTCCGCGGCGCGTGCGCCGACGATCGTCAGCACCTCGCGCGGATGGCGGCGCAGCGCGGCCGTCACCGGCGACTTCTCGGCCTTGCCCTGGCGCTGCATCTTCTCGAAGTCCGGCGACTCGGGCACCTTCGCGCGGATGAACCAGCCGAGGCCGACCAGCGCGATGCTCGCGAGGAACGGCACGCGCCAGCCCCACGACAGCATGTCGGCTTCCGGCAGCGCGGCCACCGCGGCCATCGCGACCGACGACAGGATCAGCCCGAGCCCGACGCCCGTCTGCGGCAGGCTGCCGAACAGCCCCTTGCGGCCCTTCGGCGCGTGCTCGACGGCCATCAGCACCGCGCCGCCCCATTCGCCGCCGACCGCCATCCCCTGAAGGAAGCGCATCGCGATCAGCAGCGCGGCGGCCCAGTAGCCGATGCGGTCGTACGACGGGATCAGCCCGATGATCATGCTCGGCACGCCCATCAGCAGCAGCGTGATCATCAGCATCGACTTGCGGCCGATGCGGTCGCCGAAGTGGCCGAACACGATGCCGCCCATCGGCCGGCCGATGAAGCCGACCGCGAACGTGCCGAACGCGGCGAGCGTGCCGACGACGGGGTCCAGCGACGGGAAGAAGATGCGGTTGAACACGAGCGCGGCGGCCGTGCCGTAGAGGAAGAAGTCGTACCACTCGATCGTGGTGCCGGCCATGCTGGCCCAGCCGGCCAGCAGGTAGTGCCGCGCGGTGCGGGCGGGCGCCGGCGTCGCGATGGCTGCATGCTCATCGAGGGTGGATCGCGTCTGCATGGTGTCTCCGTATTTATTGCCCGCGGCTCATGGTCCGCAGGTCACGGTCGAGTATAGTTATGCGCGGATCCATGATGTACCGACAAGAAAGCCGGTTGGATGTGCATTTATGCATATCGGCACCTGGCCCCGAGACACCTGCTTTTTTTTGGTTCATCGAGGATTACCGGGGAACGCGGCGCGGATCTTGAGGAAGAAGTATTCGTCGTCGCGGTACCCGTAAGCCC
>NZ_QTQM01000058.1:0-36265 GCF_003854225.1 Burkholderia sp. Bp8986
CGCGATTGAGCGCGCCCATGTCCGAGAACGGATGGATGTGATGCGCGGCGTCGAGCGCGCGGTATTCGGCGGTCGAGTGTGCTTGCGTCGTGCGCGGTGCGGTGGCCGGCGCGGCGGGCTGGATCCACGCGGGTTCGTTACGGTAAGTCATGTTTCCTCCGTCGTTCCTTGATGCGGTCGTGCGCACGCTCACACGTGCAGCAGCAGATGGCGACGTTCCCACGAACTGATCACGCGGAAGAACGCTTCGTATTCGGTTTCCTTCAGCGCCAGGTACGCCTTCACGAACTTGTCACCGAGAATGCCGGCGAGCGGCGTGCACGCCGCCATCAGCGAGATGCCCTCCTCGAGGTTGCGCGGCAGCTGGTACGGCAGGTCGTAGCCGTCGGACGCGATCGGTTCGGTCGGCGCGAGCTGCTGCGTGAGGCCGAGATAACCGGCGGCGAGCGTCGCCGCGAACGCGAGGTACGGATTGCAGTCGACGCCCGGAATCCGGTTCTCGATGCGCCGCGCGACCGGCGTCGACTGCGGGATGCGAAATCCGACCGTACGGTTGTCGTAGCCCCACTGCACGTTGATCGGCGCGGCCATGAAGCGCGACAGGCGGCGATACGAGTTGATGTACGGTGCGAAGATCGGCATCAGCGCGGGCGTATATTTCTGCAGGCCCGCAAGATAGCTTTGGAACATCGGCGACACGACGCCGCCGTCGTCGGCGAACAGGTTGCGGCCGGTGTGCACATCGGCGAGGCTCTGGTGGATATGCATCGCGGAGCCCGGCTCGTTTTCCATCGGCTTGGCCATGAACGTCGCATACATGTTGTGGCGCAGCGCCGCCTCGCGCACCGTGCGCTTGAACAGGAACACCTGGTCGGCGAGCGACAGCGCGTCGCCGTGCACGAAGTTGATCTCCATCTGCGCGGCGCCGACCTCGTGGATCAGCGTCTCTATGTCGAGGCCCTGCATCTCGCAGTATTCGTAGATGTCCTCGAACAGCGGATCGAACTCGTTGACGGCCTCGATCGAATACGACTGACGGCCGGTTTCCGCCCGCCCCGTGCGCCCGACCGGCGGACGCAGCGGCAGGTCGGGGTCGGCGTTCATGTCGACCAGATAGAACTCGAGCTCGGGCGCGACCACGGGCTTCCAGCCCTTTTCCTTGTACAGGTCGAGCACGCGGCGCAGCACGTAGCGCGGCGAGATCTCGACCGGCGAGCCGTCGAAATGCACGCAATCGTGGATCACCTGCGCGGTCGGGTCGACGGCCCACGGAATCAGGCAGATCGTCGACGGATCGGGCACGCACACCATGTCGGGATCGGTCACGCCGGTCAGCGTGCCGTCCTCCGGATAGTCGCCGGTGACGGTCTGCACCATCACGGCCTGCGGCAGGCGCATCGATTCGCCGGACTCGAATTTGTTGCGCGGAATGATCTTGCCGCGCGCGATGCCGGCCATGTCGGGAATGATCGCCTCGACTTCGGTGATGCGGTGCTGGCGCAGGAATTCGCTCAGTTCGGGTTGCATGATCGGCCTCGTTCAGTCGATGTCGGATGCAGCCGGCGACGGCATGGTGCCGCCGGCCGCATAAATGCGGTGTGTCATGCGCGCGCGGCACGCCGCGCCGAATGCCGTAAAGATGTCGCGCGACAGCGGTTGCTCCGCGTGGCGCCATTCGGGATGCCACTGCACGCCGAGCGCGAACGCACGCGCGCCGCGCACGCTCACGGCCTCGATCAGCCCGTCGGGCGCGCTCGCCTCGACCGCGAGGCCCGCGCCGAGCCGCGCGATACCCTGGTCGTGCAACGAATTGACGATCGCGTCGTGCGCGCCGTGCGCGATCCGTTGTAGCAGCCCGCCCGGCGCGAGCTGCACGCGGTGCGCGGGGCCGTACTGCCGCTCGAGCGGATCGCCGTCGCGCTCGCGATGATCGTCGAAGCCCGCGCTCGCATGCAGCCGCTGATGCAAGGTGCCGCCATACGCGACGTTCAGCTCCTGCATGCCGCGGCAGATCGCGAGCACCGGCACGCCCGCATCGATCGCCGCTCGGATCAGCGGCAGCGCGGTCGCATCGCGCGCGGGATCGTGCAGGGTATCGGGCGCGCTCGCCGGGCCGCCGTAGTGATGCGGCTCGACGTTCGAATAACTGCCGGTCAGCAGCAGCCCGTCGATCGCCGCGACGATCGCGTCGACCGGCTGCCGCGCACCCAGCGCGGGCAGCACGAACGCCAGCGCGCCGGCACCGTCGACCAGCGCGACGAGATACTTCTCCCCGGCCGTGTGGTTCGGATGGGCGCCGCGCATGACGCGATCGGCGGTGACGGCTACGAGCGGGCGCGGTCGCATGATCGCCTCCGCGATAAATGCGCGACGCGTGCGGACGCGCAGGACGATGGCGGCACGCGATGGCGCTGCACGCGTCCACGCGCGATCGTGCCGCTCGGACGGTGCGGCAGCAGGCGGTGCGATCCGACGCGAAAGCGGAAAAGGACGCTAGGGCAACAATGAAGCGCTGCCGTCGCACTGCACCGCGCTGAACACGTGTGCGGTGACGACATTGAAGCGGCGCAGGCCGCGATGGGGCACAGCGAAGAAGCGGGGCTCGCGTATGGGGGCGGCGCGCGTGCCGCGATCAGCATGCCGGATCGGCCCGGCCTGAGGCGGCGCGCCCGCCGACGGACTTCGGGTCCGGCGTATCGAAGGGCTGGCGGCTTTCACGATCGTACTCGACTGACTGATGAAGGCAGGACACGTGTCGCGATGAAGCGGGGGCGGCAATGCCGCGCGACGACACGTCGGCAAGGTGTCTCGCAACGGATTCCGGCGCGGTGCGGCGCTGATCGACGCCGTCGCGGCCGGGGCGCGCGTGACGACTTCCTGACATTCAGCTTATATCACCTAAAAATTGCGTCAAATTTTCAGGTACCGATCCCGACATCGATCAGACGAAAAAAACGGCATCGACCGCTCGGGTCGATGCCGTTGTGTGCGATGCACCAATGTGCGCCTTGCCAGCCGGCCGGCCGTGGCGCGACATCGCGCCGTGCCGCCGCACGCAGCGCGCGCCGACGGATCAGCGATGCGCGAGCGCGGTTTCGACGAGCGTCTGCAGCAGCGGCACGATCCGCGCGGCGCGCGCTTCGTCGTACGCATACGGACGCGTCTCTTCCATGTAACTGATCTGCGACAGCTCCAGTTGCACGGCTTCGACGCCGGTCGCGGGCACGCCGTAGTGGCGCGTGATGTAGCCGCCCTTGAAACGCCCGTTCGCGACGGCCGTATAACCGCCGTGCGCGCTCACGCATGCGGCCAGCGCCTCGGCAAGGCCCGGCGCGGCGCTCGCGCCGCTCGACGTGCCGAAGTTGAAGTCCGGCAGGCGGCCCTCGAAGAAGCGCGGCACGTGCGAGCGGATCGAATGCGCTTCCCACACGAGCACGCGGCCGTGCTCGCGCTTCAGCCGCGCGATCTCGCCCTGCAGCGCGTCGTGATACGGGCGCCAGTAGCGGTCGCGACGGCGCATGATCTCGTCGTTGCCGGGCAGCGCGCCCGCCGGATACAGCGGCGCCTTGTCGAACGTATCGACCGGCACGAGCCCGGTCGTGTCCTGCCCCGGATACAGGTTCTCGTTGTCGGGCGGACGGTTCAGGTCGACGACGTAACGCGCGTGCGACGGCACGAGGATCGACGCGCCGAGCATCGCCGCGAAGCCGTACAGGCGCTCGAGGTGCCAGTCGCAATCGTCGACGAAGCGCGCGTCGGGCGTCATCGTCGCGGCGATGTCGTCGGGGATGTGGGTGCCTGCGTGCGGAATCGAGATCAGCAGCGGCAGCGTGCCCTGCTTCAGCGTGAATACAGCCGGTTGTTCAGTCATGTCGCATCACCGTAAAAGTCGGCCGGCGCACGCGCGCGGCGTGCGCCGGATGCCGCGCATTCAGCGCAGCAGTTGCGCCAGCGCGGCGCGGTAGTCGGCATAAGCTGCGGCTTCGTCGCGATGGCGGCGGCCGCTCACGACGCGCTCGCCGCCGGTATAGACGTCGAGCACCGGCGTGTCGCCGTGCTCGGCGAACACCGTGCCCGACAGCCAGGACGCGCTGTCGTGCTCCGCGATCGCCGGATGATCGGGATCGAGCACGAGCCAATCGGCGCGGCAGCCTTCACGCAGCGCGCCGATGCGCCGCCCGCTCGCCTGCGCGCCGCCCGCGAGCGACGCGTCGAACAGCCGGTCGGCGACATGCGCCTGCGTGTCGCTCGCGAGCACGTTGCGCGCGCGATGCACGAGCCGCTGCCCGTATTCGAGCAGGCGCAGTTCCGAGCGCCAGTCGACCGACGCATGGCTGTCCGAGCCGACGCCGATCACGCCGCCCTGCGCGAGATAGTCGAGCGCCGGGAACACGCCGTCGCCGAGGTTCGCCTCGGTGGTCAGGCACAGGCCGGCCACCGCGCGACGCTTCGCGAGCGCGGCCGTTTCGGCCGCATCGACGTGCGTCGCGTGCACGAGGCACCAGCGCGCATCGACGTCGAAACGATCGAGCAGCCATTGCACGGGACGCGCGCCGTACGCGCGCACGCAATCGTCGACTTCGGCCGTCTGTTCGGCGATATGGATATGCACCGGCGCGTCGTCGGGCAGGCCTTCGAGCAGCACGCGCAAGCCGTTCTCGGACACCGCGCGCAGCGAGTGCGGGGCGACGCCGTAGCGCAGGCCGCCGTGCTCGGGCGCGACGCGGCGCATCGCGTCGAGCAGCTCGAGCAGGCCGTCCGGCGTATTGATGAAGCGGCGCTGGTCGTCGCGCGGCGGCTTGTTGCCGAAGCCGGCGAACTGGTACGACACGGGCAGCATCGTGATGCCGATGCCGGCCGAGCGCGCGGCATCGACCACGCGCGCACCGAGTTCCGCGATCTGCGGATAGCGTGAGCCGTCCTGCGCGTGATGCACGTAGTGGAATTCGCACACCGACGTGTAGCCGCACTTCAGCATCTCGACGTACAGCCAGCGCGCGATCGCCGCAAGCGCGTCGGGCGTGATCTTCAGCGCGAAGCGGTACATCAGGTCGCGCCAGCTCCAGAAGCTGTCGGCGGGATTCGCGCGATATTCGGTGAGCCCCGCCATCGCGCGCTGGAACGCGTGCGAATGCAGGTTCGGCATGCCGGGCAGCACGGGCCCGGCCGCGCGCGCGACGCCGGCCGGCGCGTCGGTGTCGGGCGTCACGTCGGTCAGCGTGCCGACCGCGTCCCAGCGCAGCAGCACGTTGCGGCGCCAGCCATCGGGCAGCCGGGCATGGTCTGCGAACAACATAGAGTCGGTCATCGTGAGTCCTTGTTGGCC
The DNA here is from genome assembly GCF_003854225.1 of Burkholderia sp. Bp8986. NCBI lineage: Bacteria > Pseudomonadati > Pseudomonadota > Betaproteobacteria > Burkholderiales > Burkholderiaceae > Burkholderia > Burkholderia sp. Bp8986. The sequence continues at coordinate 5,327 of NZ_QTQM01000058.1, forward strand.
GGATTCGGCGAGCTAACGCGCAGTCCGGTCCCAAGCCCCGGATGGCAGGAGGCGGCGCGTCGGCGCCCACTTCCGCTCCGTGGCGATCGACCGGACCGACGCTTCAGCGCCGCGTCCGGCCCTCCGCAAAAACTAGCCGTTCATCCGGCGAAACACCGTCGCGCCGCCGCGCACGACCTGCTCGCACAGCGGCCGGCCGATCCAGTACGCGAGCTCCGACAGCGAGCCGACCGACCAGACCGCGAAATCGGCCTGGCGGCCGATCTCGAGCGCACCGTGACGATCGGCGCGACCGAGCGCCGCGGCCGCATGGCGCGTCACGCCCTGCAGCACCTCGGGCACCGTCATGCGGAACAGCGTGCAGCCCATGTTCAGCGTCAGCAGCAGCGATTCGAGCGGCGAGGTACCAGGGTTGTGATCGGTCGCGAGCGCGATCGGCACGCCATGCTTGCGCAGCAGCTCGATCGGCGGCAATTGCGTTTCGCGAATGAAGTAATACGCGCCGGGCAGCAGCACGGCGACCGTGCCGGCCGCCTTCATCGCCTCGATGCCGGCTTCGTCGAGAAATTCGAGGTGGTCGGCGGACAGCGCGCGATAACGCGCGGCAAGCGCGGTGCCGCCCGCGTTCGACAACTGCTCCGCGTGCAGTTTCACCGGCAGCCCGCGCCGCGTCGCGGCCTCGAACACGCGCTCGGTCTGCGCGAGCGAAAAACCGATGCGCTCGCAGAACACGTCGACCGCGTCGACCAGGCCTTCGTCGGCGAGCGCCGGCAGCATCCGGCCGCACACTTCGTCGATGTATTCATCCGCACGGCCCGTATATTCCGGCGGCAGCGCGTGCGCGCCGAGGAACGTGGTGTAGACCGTGACCGGGAAGCGCTCGCCGAGCTGGCGCGCGACGCGCAGCATCTTGCGCTCGCTCGCGAGGTCGAGCCCGTAGCCCGACTTGATCTCGATCGCCGTCACGCCGTCGGCGAGCAGCGGCTGCAGGCGCGCGGCGGCCTGCACGAACAGCGTCGTCTCGTCGGCCGCGCGCGTCGCGCGCACCGTCGACACGATCCCGCCGCCCTGCCGCGCGATCTCCTCGTAGCTGACGCCGGCGAGGCGCTGCGCGAACTCGTCGGCGCGCGTGCCGCCGTACACGAGGTGCGTATGGCAGTCGACGAGGCCCGGCGTCACCCACGCGCCGTGCAGGTCTTCCCGCTGCCAGTGCGCATAACCGTGCGGCAGCGCGGACAACGCGCCGAGCCACACGATCGTGCCGGTTTCGTCGACTGCGATCGCCGCGTCGTCGATCGTTTCGTCGGGATGGCCGTGCGGACACAGCCTCAGGTGATGCCAGACAGTCGGTTTCATGCGTTCAGTCTCGTTCGCCGACGGCGAGCGACACGGCGAGCAGCGCGCCGCCTCCGCTCACGACGACGTCAAACGCACGCTGCGGCCCGTCGAGCCGCAGCGTGTCCATTTCCTGCAGTGCGTAGTGCGCGCCGTCGATCTCGACGCCGACCGCGCCCGTCGCGCAGAACAGCAGCACGGTATCGGCGCGCTCGGCGCGGTGCGTGCCTTCGGGCCACACGTCGAGCGTCCCGCGCGCGGCCGAACGGCGCGTCATCAGGTTGAAGTCGCGCGTCGCGCCGTCGTGCAGCGTCGCGTCGATCGCCGTCTCGCCGGCGAAGTCCGCACGCGCGAGCGGCGCGTCGAGCACGTGGCGCGCGCCCCCTTCTTCGGCGAGCGTCATGCCCGCGCCGGACAGCAGCACGAGCGTGCGGTCGATGCCTTCGAAGCGCGAGAACGGGCCGGCCGCGCCGACGTCCGCGACGCTCACGCGCCATGCGAACCTATCGAGCGCGGCGCCCGGCGGGAATGCACCGATCTCGCGCGTCACGCCGCCGCCGTTCTTCCACGGCGACGCGACGAGATCCGCCGCGCGGATCATCGTCACGCTCACCGGCGCCTGGTCGAGCGCCGTCATGCTCAGCGGCCGAGCATCGGCAGCTTCAGGCCGGCTTCGCGGGCCGTCTGCTGCGCGAGTTCGTAGCCGGCATCCGCATGGCGCATCACGCCCGTCGCCGGGTCGTTCAGCAGCACGCGGCCGAGGCGCTCGTGCGCTTCAGCGGTGCCGTCGGCGACGATCACGACGCCCGAGTGCTGCGAGAAGCCCATGCCGACGCCGCCGCCATGATGCAGCGACACCCACGATGCGCCGCCTGCGGTGTTCAGCAGGGCGTTCAGCAGCGGCCAGTCGCTCACGGCGTCCGAACCGTCCTTCATCGATTCCGTCTCGCGGTTCGGGCTCGCGACCGAACCGGTGTCGAGGTGGTCGCGGCCGATCACGATCGGGGCCTTCAGTTCGCCGTTCTTCACCATCTCGTTGAACGCCTGGCCGAGGCGATAGCGATCCTTCACGCCGACCCAGCAGATCCGCGCCGGCAGACCCTGGAACGCGATGCGCTCACGCGCCATGTCGAGCCAGTTGTGCAGGTGCGGATCGTCGGGGATCAGCTCCTTCACCTTCTGGTCGGTCTTGTAGATGTCTTCCGGATCGCCGGACAGCGCGACCCAGCGGAACGGGCCCTTGCCTTCGCAGAACAGCGGGCGGATATAGGCCGGCACGAAGCCCGGGAAGTCGAATGCGTTCTCGACGCCCATTTCCAGCGCCATCTGGCGGATGTTGTTGCCGTAGTCGAGCGTGGCGGCGCCGCGCTCCTGCAGCGTCAGCATCGCGCGCACCTGCACGGCCATCGACTGCTTCGCGACCTTCACGATGCTCTGCGGATCGACCTTCTGCGCTTCGCGCCATTGCGCGACGGTCCAGCCTTGCGGCAGGTAGCCGTTGATCGGGTCGTGCGCGCTCGTCTGGTCGGTCACGCAGTCCGGCGTGATGCCGCGCGTCACGAGTTCCGCGAACACGTCGGCCGCGTTGCCGAGCAGGCCGACCGACACCGGCTTGCCGGTGCGCTTCGCTTCGTCGATCATGCCGAGCGCTTCGTCGAGCGTCGTCGCCTTCTTGTCGACGTAGCGCGTCTTCAGGCGGAAGTCGATGCGCGTCTCGTCGCATTCGACCGCGATCATCGAGAAGCCGGCCATCGTCGCGGCGAGCGGCTGCGCGCCGCCCATGCCGCCGAGGCCGCCCGTCAGGATCCAGCGGCCCGACGGATCGCCGTTGAAGTGCTGGTTCGCGACCGAGAAGAAGGTTTCATAGGTGCCCTGCACGATGCCCTGGCTGCCGATGTAGATCCAGCTGCCGGCCGTCATCTGGCCGTACATCATCAGGCCCTTGCGGTCGAGCTCGTGGAAGTGATCCCAGGTCGCCCAGTGCGGCACCAGGTTCGAGTTCGCGAGCAGCACGCGCGGCGCATCCTTGTGCGTGCGGAACACACCGACCGGCTTGCCCGACTGGATCAGCAGCGTCTCGTTCTCTTCGAGATCCTTCAGCGACGCGAGGATCTGGTCGTAGCATTCCCAGTTGCGCGCCGCGCGGCCGATGCCGCCGTACACGACGAGCGCGTGCGGATGCTCGGCGACTTCCGGATCCAGGTTGTTCTGGATCATCCGGTAGGCCGCTTCGGCCAGCCAGGTCTTGCAGACCTTCTCGCTGCCGCGCGGCGCGCGGATCGTGCGGGTCGGATCGAGACGGGGATCGATGTGTTTCGGATGGTTCATGACGACTGCTCCCGAAGGAAAATGACTATCAAATAGGAATCAGAAATGCCCGGTGAAGCGATAGCGGCTGCCGGGGTGCCACAGATTCGCCACCGAGGCGACGACGCCCTGCGACCAGGTGCGCCGATGTAAAACCAGACACGGCTCGACGTCGTCCATCCGCAGCTGCTCGCGCCGCCCGGGCGCCGGAGCCGCCGCTTCGATCCGGTACTCGACGCGCTGCAGCGGGGCCGCGCGCATCAGGTACAGGTTCGGCGTCGTGTTCGTAAAATCCTGCTCGGCATAATCCGGCGCGACCGCCGGATTCACCCACCGTTCTTCGAGCTGGACGGGTTCGTCATTCTCGAAGTGCAACACCTGCGAATAAAACAGCTTCGCGCGCACGGCCATCTGCATCTCGTCGGCGAGCGCCTCGTCGGCGCGGATCGTCTCGAGGCCGAGTACGCTGGCGCGGTACGCATGGCCACGCGCGTCGACCTCTTCCGAGATGCTGCGGATCGCGACGAGCGTCGACTCGTACTTCGGCCGCGCGACGTAGGTGCCGGCGCCCTTCATGCGCGTCAGCACCTGCTCGGCCGTCAACTCGCGCAACGCGCGGTTGACGGTCATGCGCGCGACCTTGAACTCGCGGGCCAGTTCGTTCTCGGAGGGCACCTGGTCGCCCTCCGCCCACTCGCCGGCGTGAATGCGGCCCAGGATGAAATCCTTGATCTCCTGGTAGACCGGCGCGCTCATGGGCTTACTGTTCCGATGCGAACGAGAACGGCGCGACCTTCGCGAACGCGCGCTCGCCGACGAGCTTCGCGATCACCGCGATGTCCGGTGCGAAGTAGTGGTCGAGCTCGTAGTGCGCAACCTTGCCGCGGATCGTTTCCATCACCGGCGCGAGCTTCGGGCTCGTGTGGTACGGCGCGCGCAGGTCGACGCCCTGGGCGGCGGCCAGCAGTTCGATCGCGAGGATGTGCTTCGTGTTGTCCGCGATGTCGGCGAGCTTGCGCGCGGCGAACGTCGCCATCGACACGTGGTCTTCCTGGTTCGCCGAGGTCGGCAGCGAGTCGACCGACGCCGGGTGCGCGAGCGTCTTGTTTTCCGATGCCAGCGCGGCCGCCGTCACGTGGGCGATCATGAAGCCCGAGTTCACGCCGCCGTCCTTCACGAGGAACGGGGGCAGGCCCGACAGCGTCGCGTCGATCAGCAGCGCGATGCGGCGCTCGGCCAGCGCGCCGATTTCCGCCGCGGCCAGCGCGAGGTTGTCGGCCGCGAATGCGACGGGTTCAGCGTGGAAGTTGCCGCCCGACAGCACTTCGCCGGTATCCGGGAAGATCAGCGGGTTGTCCGACACGGCGTTCGCTTCGACCAGCAGCACGTCGGCTGCATGGCGCATCTGGTCCAGGCACGCGCCCATCACCTGCGGCTGGCAGCGCAGGCTGTACGGATCCTGCACCTTGTCGCAGTCGCGGTGCGACTGGTTGATCGGCGAGCCTTCGAGCAGGTCGCGGTACGACGCGGCCGCGTCGATCTGGCCTTGATGGCCGCGCAGTTCGTGGATGCGGGCGTCGAACGGCTTCACCGAGCCGGCTGCCGCGTCGACCGACAGCGCGCCCGCGACCAGCGCGGTGCGGTACAGGTCTTCGATCGCGAACATGTTGTCGAGCGCCAGCGCGGTCGACGCCTGCGTGCCGTTCAGCAGCGCCAGGCCTTCCTTCGCCTGCAGCGTCAGCGGCGCGAGGCCCGCGACGCGCAGACCGTCCAGCGCGCTGGCGCGCTCGCCGCGGATGAACACTTCACCGACGCCCAGCAGCACGGCCGACATGTGCGCGAGGGGTGCCAGGTCGCCCGATGCGCCGACCGAGCCCTTCACCGGGATCAGCGGCAGCACGTCGGCGTTGAACAGCGTGATCAGCGCGTCCATCACTTCGCGACGGATGCCCGAGTGGCCGCGGCCGAGGCTCGACAGCTTCAGTGCCATCAGGAGACGCACCGACGAGCGCGCCATCGGCTCGCCCACGCCGACCGCATGCGACAGCACCAGGTTCTTCTGCAGCAGCTCGAGCTGGTCGTGCGGGATGTGCGTGCTGGCCAGGCGGCCGAAACCCGTGTTGATGCCGTATGCGGGCTCGCCCTTCGCCGCGATGTCGGCGACGGCCTTCGCGCCCGCGTCGATCTTCGCGAAGCTCGCCGGGTCGAGCTTGAGCTGCACGGATTCGCGAGCGATCTTGCGCAGTTGCGGAAGGGTCAGGTGGCCGGGGGTCAACGTAATCATGTGAGCAATCCTGTCTAGACAAGTTCGGGATGGATTGCAGTGTAGCCACCGCGACTTGTCTAGACAACCTGTTTTTCATAATTCCGACTCGGGAGTTTCCCTGATGTCCGGCGCGGCGCGCCGGAGCGGCCAGACAGGCCTCGCAATTAACATATGTTGCAATTATTTTGTATTTGGCAACATACGAATCGACGCTTCCCTACGATCCGCCCACGGAGATCCGCCATGACCATCCCGCCCCGGTTGACCACCCTTCTCGGCCGCAGCCTGCTCGTCGCCGCGTGCGCGCTCGCGTGCGGCGCATCGCTCGCCGCGGAGCCGCTGTCCGGCACGCTCGAGAAGGTGCGGCAAAGCGGCCTGATCTCGATCGGCCATCGCGAGACGTCGGTGCCGTTCTCCTATGTCGACGCGAGCGGCAAGGTGATCGGCTTCTCGCAGGACCTGTGCGACCGCGTGATCGCCGCCGTGAAGGCGCGCACCGGCAAGCCCGACCTGCAGGCGCGCTTCATCCCGGTCACGTCGCAGAACCGCATCCCGCTCGTGCAGAACGGCACCGTCGATCTCGAATGCGGGGTGACCACCAACCTCGCCGCGCGTCACGCGCAGGTCGCGTTCTCGACCACCTTCTTCGTCGCGACGACGCGCCTGCTCACGCGCACGAACTCGGGCATCCGCGACTTCCCCGATCTCGCCGGCAAGACGGTCGTGACGAACCAGGGCACGACGTCCGAACGCCTGCTGCGCAAGATGAACGAGGAAAAGAAGATGAACATGCAGATCATCAGCGCGAAGGACTACGGCGAAGGACGCCTCACGCTCGAATCGGGCCGCGCGGCCGCGTACATGATGGACGACGTGCTGCTCGCCGGCGTGCGCCAGTTCGCGGCGAAGCCGGCCGATTGGGCGATCGTCGGCACGCCGCAATCGTCGGAAGCGTACGGGTTCATGCTGCGCAAGGACGATCCGCAGTTCAAGGCGCTCGTCGACGGCGTGCTCGTGCAGCTGATGAAGAGCGGCGAGATCAACGCGCTGTACGACAAGTGGTTCATGAAGCCGGTGCCGCCGAAGGGGCTCGCGTTCGAGTTCCCGATGAGCGACGTGATCAAGACGCGCTACGCGGCGCCCAACGACGTACCGCTCGAATGAGCGTCGCGCGCTGAAACGGGGTCAGCGCGCCCACGCGACGCACGCCGCGTAGCCGGGCGCCGCGTCGAGCCAGCCCGCGTCGAACGCGGCCACGCCGGCGGCGGGCGCGGCCGGCTCGACGATCGTCGTCGCGGGCGTCGCCGCAGCGCGCGGCGGCACGACCGCGAACGCGCGCAGCCCGCCGACGATGCCGGTGCCGAGCGCCTTCAGCAGCGCCTCCTTCGCGGCCCACACGCGCATGAACGCGTCCGCGCGGGCGGCGGGCGGCAGGCCGTCGAGATACGCAGCCTCGGCGGCCGCGCACACTTCGCGCGTCAGCGCACGCCAGTCGGTCGTGCGGTTGCAGCTTTCGATATCGACGCCGACGCGCCCCGTCGCCGCCCACGCGATGAGCGCGTGATCGCCCGCGTGCGACACGTTGAAATCGAGCGACACGCGATGCGCGGAATCCAGCGACGGCCGTCCCGATGCGTCGACGACGATCGCGATGTCCTTCGGCGCGATCCCGAGCGCCGCACCGAGCACGTCGCGCAGCGCGGCGCGCGTCGCGGCACTGCGCACCGCATCCTCGTGCCGCAGATAGCGCCCGGCACGCGCCCGCTCCGCGTCGCTCAGCGCCGCGTAGGCGGGCGATGCGAGCGGCACGCGCCAGTCGAAATCGACGCGCGCGACCTGCACGCCGGCACGCGACGCGGCCGGCGGCACATCGAGCAGGTGCACGCGCCACGCGCGGGACAGGTCGTCGGCAATCTCGGAATCGGGAGGAATGGACATCGGCACGCGGCAGCCAGGCGAACGAAACGTTCGATGTTAAGCGATCGTACGGGACGCAGACCGACGCATCGCGACCGCGATCGCCGGCAGCGGCAGCGGCGGCAGCCGGTGCAACCGTCTCATCGACGCGATGGCCGGGTTGCGCGCGCGTTCACCCGTGCGCGACGGCACCCGGCACGCCGCTTCCCGCCAGCCGCGCACGCTGCGCCGGATGGCGCGCGTGGACGCGGCCCGGCGCATCGGCCGGCAGCGCGCCGTGTTGCAGCCAGTCCAGCGCGACGGGCCACAGCGTGTCGGTGAAGCGGCTGTGGAAGAACGCGAAGTGGCCTATCGCGTCGACGCCGATGTCGCGCGGCGCGATCCGCAGGTGCGTGACGTCGCTGCCCGTGTAGTAGCCGACCAGCCGTTCGATCGCGTCGACCGTGCCGAACCCGTCGTCGTCGAGGCCGATCGCGAGCATCGACGCCGGCAGCCGCGCGAAGCGGGCCGGCAGCGCGGCGCGGCTCGCCGCGGGTTCGGCGAGCAGGCCGTGCGTGAAGGCGTCCTCGAAGCGCGGTTGCGCGCGCACCCACGACAGCGCGACGCCGCGCGGCGTGTCTTCCATCCAGCCGAGCCGCTTCGCGGGCACGTAGCCGAACACGGCCGCGAGCGCCGGCATCGCGACGTGCCATTTCCACCACATGCGCCGCCGCTCTTCCGGCCGATAGTCGCGCCAGTACGCATACTGCGCGCCCACCGTCACCACGTGACGCACGTACGCGTTCGACGCCGCGAGCCCGAGCACGCAGCCGCCGATGCTGTGCGCGACGACGTCGAGCGGCTGGCCCGGAAATGCATCGCGCGCGTATTGCAGCGCGGCCTCGCAATCGAGCCGCCCCCAGTCGAGCCAGTTCGCGCGCAGCTTCGCGAGCCGCGCGGGGCGCGAGCCGCCGATCCCGCGATAGTCGTAGACGAGCACGTCGCGCCCCCGCGCGAACAGCCAGGCCGCGAAACGGAAGTAGTAGTCGCAGCGCACCGACGTCGCGCAATTGACGACCGTCACGGGCCGCACGGTGCTGCCGCGATGCCGCCACACGTAGCCGCGCAGCACGTAACCGTCGGCCGCGGTCAGCGTCACGACCTCCGGCGGCAACGCACCCGCCGGGCGCCCCGCTGCCTGATCCGCCGCGCACGCGGCCCCGCCTGCTTCGTTCGAAATCGTCATCGTGTCTCCTGTGCGGCACCGCCTGCCCGGCGCCCGCCCGATCGGCCAGCCTCCATTGAACTTGACGCGCCGGACGTTCTCAACCAATCTTGCTGCTCCGTTCGCATGAGCCCTACGCATGTCAACGCCGCTCGTCCGTCTCCCGTCGCTGGACCTCGTGCGCGGCTTCGTCGCCGTCGGCCGCCGCATGAGCATCACGCTCGCCGCGCAGGACCTGTGCGTCACGCAGTCGGCGGTCAGCCGCCAGGTGCACGCGCTCGAGGCGCATCTCGGCGTCGCGCTGCTGCAGCGCGGCTATCGCAAGATCGCGTTCACGCCGGAAGGCGAGCGGCTGTTCCGCGCCGCCGATGCGGCGCTGCTCAGCCTGCAGGACACCGTCGCATCGCTCGCCGCCGCACGCGAGCGGCAACCCGTCACGATCACCGCGAGCATCGGCGTCACCGCGCTGTGGCTGCTGCCCAGACTCGGGCGCCTGCAGGCGCGCCTGCCCGACATCGACTTGCGCGTGGCCGCGAACGACAAGGTACTCGATTTGCGCGCGGAAGGCATCGACCTCGGAATCCGCTACTGCCCGCGCGAGCGCGCGCCGGCCGGCGCGCTGCACCTGTTCGACGAGATCGTCGTGCCGGTCGCGCACCCCGCGCTGGCCGCCCGGCCCGTCACCGACGCGGCCGCTATCGCCGAGCACGTACTGCTCGAATTCGACGGGCCGCCGCAAACCCGACTGCAGTGGCGTGCGCACCTGCACGCGGCCGGGCTCGGCGACGCGCGCCCGAAGGGCGTGCTGCGCTTCAACCAGTACGACCAGGTCATCCACGCCGCGATCGCCGGCCAGGGCGTCGCGCTCGGCAGGCTCGCGCTCGTCGCGCCGATGCTCGCCGACGGCCGGCTCGCGGTGCTCGGCCCGCACTCGCAGGCGTTGTCGGATGCGTACGGCTACTGGCTGTTCCGGCACGATCCGGCACCGCGCCGCGAAGTCGCCGACGTGCGCGACTGGATCCTCGCGGAAGCGGCCGAGTGCGACGCCGCGATGCGGGCGTACGACGTGGCGCAGCGGTAGCCGCGAGCCGCGAGCGAAATCCCGCATCGAGGCGGCGCCGGCGCGGCCTTCGCACGTACATGAACGCCGCCACGGGCGCTGCACCGACGCCCCGTCCCCGCTGCATCGGCCGCCTGTCACGCCGGCTGCATGCGGCGCAGCGGCTTCACGCATCCGGCGCGTGCAGCCCCCGTCACCGACATCGCGTCCGCGCCGCATCACATTCCCCACACGCATGCGAACGCGACCGAATGATTGCTTGAGCGGCCCGGCACCGGATCGTCTAATCGGATCGAACGCGGCCGCCGCGCCGCACGCATCCATCCGGAGACACGCATGACCCCGATCGAACAAGACGCCCGGCGCCGCTGGCTGCCGGTGCTCGCGGGCGGCCTGATCATGGGCGCCGCGCTCGGCATCCGTCACGTGCAGGGACTGTTCCTCGCCCCCGTCACGCTCGACCACGGCTGGTCGCGCGAAGCGTTCGGCCTCGCGCTCGCGCTGCAGAACCTGATCTGGGGCATCGCGCAACCGTTCACCGGCATGATCGCCGACCGCTTCGGGTCGGTGCGCGTGATCGTCGCCGGCATGCTGCTGTACGCGGCCGGGCTCGTCACGATGGCGTTCGCCGCGTCGGCCGGCGTGTTCACGGCCGGCGCGGGGTTCGTGATCGGCGTCGCGCTGTCGGGGTCGGCCTTCGCGTCGATCTACGGCGCGCTGAGCCGCCTGTTTCCGCCCGACCGGCGCGGCTGGGCGCTCGGCGTCGCCGGCGCGATCGGCGGGCTCGGCCAGTTCTGCATGGTGCCGGTCGCGCAGGTGCTGATCGGCGGCATCGGCTGGCAGCATGCCTTCGTCGCGCTCGCCCTCGTCTCCGCGCTGCTCGCGCCGCTCGCCGCGCTGGTGCGCGACCGGCCCGCGCAGGCCGCGAGCCGCGCGGACGGCCCCGACCAGTCGATCGGCGCGGCGGTGCGCGAAGCGTTCGCGCATCGCGGCTTCTGGCTGCTGAACGCGGGATTCTTCGCATGCGGGTTCCAGCTCGCGTTCATCGCGACCCACCTGCCCGCCTACCTGCTCGATCACGGCCTGCCGGCGCGCCACGCCAGCGTCGCGCTCGCGCTGATCGCGCTGACCAACGTGGCCGGCACCTACGCATGCGGCCATCTCGGCGGCCTGCTGCGGCGCAAGTACGTGCTGTCCGTGCTGTACCTCGTCCGCGCGCTGGCAATGGCCGCGTTCGTTGCAGCGCCGTTGTCGCCCGCGAGCGTCTACGTGTTCGCGGCCGTGATGGGCTTCACGTGGCTCGGCACGGTGCCGCTGACCAACGGCGTGATCTCGCAGGTGTTCGGCGTGCGTTACATCGCGACGCTGTTCGGCTTCGTGTTCTTCGGGCACCAGCTCGGCAGTTTCTTCGGCGTCTGGCTCGGCGCGCTCGTGTACGACGCGACGCATTCGTACCTGCCGCTGTGGATCGGCTCGATCGCGCTCGGCGTGCTGGCCGCGCTGCTGCACCTGCCGATCGACGACGCGCGCATCGCGCGGCCGGTGCCGGGCAAAGCCGCATGGGCGTGATGCGTGCGGCGCTGGCCGCCGGCGCGCTCGCGTTCGTCGCGTGGTGCGGCGCGGCCTACTTCGATTCGGGCGTCGCGCTCGCGCTGCTCGAGCACGCGGCGTTCTGCGACTGACGCGGCGAACCGTGCCGCGCGCAGCGACGGCCGGTCACGCCTGGCCACGCTTCGGCAACGAGGCCAGCGCATCGAGCGCGCGACGGCGCGCGCCGTCGTGATCGACGATCGGCGCCGGATAGTCGACGTCGAGCCGCACGCCGGCCGCCGCAAGCTCCATCGGGGATGCCTCCCACGGCGCGTGGATCGTCACCGCGTCGAGGCCCGCGAGTTCCGGCACCCAGCGGCGCACGTACGCCCCTTGCGGGTCGAACTTCCGGCCCTGCGTCACCGGATTGAAGATGCGGAAATACGGCGCGGCGTCGGCGCCGCAGCCGGCCACCCATTGCCAGTTCGCCGGGTTGTTCGCGGCATCCGCGTCGACGAGCGTGTCGTGGAACCAGCGCTCGCCGGCCCGCCAGTCGATCAGCAGATGCTTGACGAGAAACGATGCGACGACCATCCGCACGCGGTTGTGCATCCAGCCGGTCGTCCACAGCTCGCGCATCCCCGCATCGACGAGCGGGTAACCGGTCAGCCCGCGCTGCCACGCGCGCAGCGCGGCAGGATCGTCGCGCCACGGCATCGCGTCGAACTGCGCCCGGAAGTTGTCGGTCGCGAGCGCCGGAAAGTAATACAGCAGCACATGGCTGAATTCGCGCCAGCCGAGTTCGCTCAGGAACTTCTCGGCGCCGGCCGCGCAGGCCGCACCGCCCGCCTGTGCCGCACCCTGCACCGCATGCCACACCTGTCGCGGCGACAGGTTGCCGAAGCGCAGGCACGGCGATAGCCGGCTCGTCGCCGACCGGTCGGGCCGGTCGCGCGTATCGGCATAGCCGGTCAGCGACTCGACGGAAAACGTATCGAGCCGCGCCTGTGCGCCGGCTTCGTCGGGTGCCGGCCACGCGTCGCGCAGGCCGCCCGCCCAGTCCGGCGCGTGCGGACGCAACCCGAGCGCGTCGAGCGGCAGCGCGCGTTCGCGCACGCCGGCCGGCCACGGATGAAACGCGATCCGCTCAGGCTCCGGCAGCGGCGCCGCCACCGTGCGATCGCGCCGCACCGCGCGCCAGTACGCGGTGAACACCTGGAACGGCGTGCCGGCGCCCGTCAGCACGTCCCACGGTTCGTTCAGCAGGCTGCCGTTGCTGCTCTCGACCTCGACGCCGCGCGCCTTCAGCGACGCCTTCAACGCCGCATCGGCATCGCGCTGCGGCTGCGCATAGCGGCGGTTCCAGTACACCGCTGCCGCGCCCGTGTCCTGCGCGACGCGTTCGATCTCGCGCGGCGCATCGCCGCGCAACAGCAGCAGGCGTCCGCCATGACGCGCGAGCGCCGCATCGAGTCCGGCGAGCGACCCATGCAGCCACCAGCGCGCCGCCCCGCCGAGCGCGCGCCCCGCGCCTTCGCCCGTGTCGTCGACGTACACGCATACGAGCGGCCGGCCCGACGCAACCGCGCGCGTCAGCGCGGGCTGGTCGGTCACGCGCAGATCGTCGCGGAACCACACGATGGCAGGAGCAATGGTCGACTTCGCTGGCACGGGCACCTCGAGCAGGAAACTGAAGAGTGACCGGTATTGTCGCGGCAGGTTCGCGCGATGTCGACGTTCGAACCGCACGGCGTACCGCGCGCGTGCGTCGCGTACCGACGCCGACACCGGATCGCCGGCCCGGTGAAACGCCTTAGTCCGTTCCGACGATTCTTCGCCGCACGCACCGGCCTACGCTCGATGTGGGGTTCGCCGCGATGTGCGACGCGCGCCGGCCGCCGCTCAGCCCCATGCATTGCGCGGCGCGTCCGCCATGCCCGCCGGCGCCGGCGCGACCCGTTCCGGCTGTCGCGGCGCGTACCCGCCCGTGCGGGCGCAGCCGCGGCCCCCTCCGCTCCCTCACTCACATTCGATACCCGCCATGACCAAACCAGCCAATCTCGTCACCTCGATCACCGTCGCGATCGACGCCCCCGCTGCCGTCGTCTGGGAAGTGCTGACCGACTTCCCGCGCTACGGCGAATGGAACACGTTCTGCGTCGGCCTCGAGACGACCGGCCGGATCGGCGACTTCGTGCACATGCAGGTGCGCATTCCCGGCACGGAGACGGTGATTCCCGTCAACGAAATCCTCGTCGCATACGAGCCCGAGCGCCTGCTGTCGTGGGAGCAGCGCCCGACCGACGACAACAAGGACGCCGCGCGCCGCGACCAGTACGTCGAAGCCGACGGCGCCGAGCGCTGCCGCTACTTCACGACGGACCAGTTCCTCGGCCTCAACGCGGAAACGATCATGCGCGAGCACGGCGGCTGGGTGAAACAGGGGTTCGACCAGTGCGCGCGCGACGTGAAGCAGCGCGCGGAAGCGCTGCATGCGGCCCGCCGGCGCAAAAGCGCGTGACGGAGCGCAACCGATGCCAGACCTGCAGACCCTCTCCGATCATCACGACATCCGCGAGCTGATCGTCGCGTACTCGAGCGCGATCGATGCGCGCGACTTCGACGCGCTCGATACCGTGTTCATGCGCGACGCGACGATCGACTATCGCGCGATGGGCGGCATCGCCGGCACGTATCCGGACATCAAGGCGTGGCTGCGCGCCGTGCTGCCGCAGTTCCCGCAGTACCAGCACATGGTCGGCAACCTGTCGATCACGCTCGACGGCGACACCGCGCGCGGCCGCACGATCTGTTTCAATCCGATGGAAGTCGCGCTGCCGGACGGCGGCACGCAGGTGATGTTTCTCGGGCTGTGGTACGTCGACCGGTTCGTGCGCACCGCGCAGGGCTGGCGCATCGCCGAGCGCGTCGAGGAACGCTGCTACGGCCACAACGTGCCGGCCGTGCTTGCGAACGCGACCGGCTGAACAGCGACACGTCGCACGACGCGCGCGCCGTGGCATCGTTGCACGGCGCGCGTGTCGCAGGCCCTCGGGTCAGTCGAGACGGAACGCCGCTTCGAAGCGCGCGGCGAACGCGTCGAATTCGGTTTCCGGCAGATGATTGATGCCGCCCGCGCGCTTGCGCCCGCCACCGGTCGGGAAGCCGCGGCAGAATTCGTCCGCGCCGAGCGCCCGGCCGTCCGGCACGCGCACGCTGACCACGAACCCGCCCTGCGCGCGCGGCGACAGCACCGCGAGCGCCGCATGCGGCGCATTGCGCATCCGCTCGTTCGCGAGCATCCCCGTCGCGCGCCGCGCCCACGGATGATCCGGCATCCTGATCAGCGTCGCGCCCGGCACGTCGCGCAACGGCGCGAGTGCGCCCGCGAGCGCCATGTCGTCGCGATAGCCGTCGCGCAACGCGGCGAACACCGGCGTGTCGCGCACGAAGTCGAGCGGATCGACGCATGGCAGCATCGCGTCGGCCAGCACCGCCGGATCGAAATGCAGGTCGCCGACGCATTCGCCGTAGGCGTTGTAGTTCAGGTAGAGGCCGAGTTCGGCCAGCGTGCCGCGTTCGGCTGCGTCGATCCCGTATGCGCGCGCGAGCGCGTCGCCGAGCGCCGGCAGTTCGTCGCCGAACGCCGCGACGATCGCCCAGCGCACATGCCGGCCGCCGAGACGGCGGTTCACGAGCGCGCTCGTGCAGACGTCGGCGGCCGTGTCGATATACGCGTCGAAACGCGGATCGCCGGGCAGCTCGCCCGCGAAGTGATGGTCGAAGTAGCGAACCGCGGCGCCGTCGCGCAGCAGCCGCGCGCATGCGTCGCGGTTCTGGTCGTGCGACACGTCGAGCACGGTCACGCGGTCGCCGGCCCGCGCGTCGATGCGCTCGAGCAGCCTGATGTCGCGCTTCACGCCGGTCACGAGCGTGCCGCGTTCGCCCTCCGCGAGCCGCAGCTGCTGCAGCGCGCACAGGCCGTCCGCATCGCCGTTGAACGCGAAGAAATGCCGCCCCTGTTCCTGTTGTCGTTCCTGCATGATCCGTTGCTCCGTCCTCAGGGCATGAAATCGCCGCCGTTCGCGTCGAGCGTCGCGCCGGTCACCGCGTTCGCGTAATCCGACGCGAGGAACAGCGCCGCGCGCGCGCAGTCGTCATCGGTCGGCAGCTTCGCGAGCGCGATGTTCGACGCGATCGGCGCGATGATCGCCTCCTCCGTCGTGCCGTACTCGGCGGCCGCCTGCCGGAAATACGTCTGCGTCGGCACGCCCCACATCCAGCCCATGTGGATGCTGTTCGCGCGGATTCCGTGCACGCCAAGCTCGCGCGCCAGGTATTTTGCCGCAACCGCGAGCGCGCCCTTCGATACAGCGTAGCCCGCTTCCCCTGCAAACGGCTTGCGGGTCGCCTGCGTGTTGATCATCACGATCGCGCCGCGCTTCTGCCGCTTCATGTGCGGCACGATTTCCTGCGTGAGCGTCATCGTGCCGAACACGTTGGTGTCGAACACCGCGCGCCAGCCGTCGAGATCGGCTTCCTCGACCGGCTCCGGGAACGTGCCGTGCGCGAACGCGCTGTTCACGAGCGCGTCGATCCGGCCGAAGCGCTCGACCGCCTGCGTCGCGAGCTGCCGGCACTGCGCGCGCTCGGCGATGTCGGTGCGTACCTTCAGCACGTCGCACGCGACGCCGAGTGCGCGGATCCGTGCTTCCGCGTCGTCGAGCTTGTCCATCGTGCGTGCCGCGACGACCACGCCGCGCGCGCCCTCGCGTGCCGCCTCGACGGCGAGCTTCACACCGAGCCCCGGCCCGATCCCTGAAATCACGACGATCTTGTCCTTCAGCAACATGGGTTGTCTCCTGGTTGTCGTTCGTCTCGCGGGCGCGCCGTCAGCCGGCCGCCCGCAAGTGCCGCGCGCGATACGCGGCGAAGTCGTGCGCCAGTTGCGCATCGGTGAAGCCGAAGCGCGCGATCGAGTAATCGTGCGCGGCGCGCTTGTCGCGGCCGTTGCGCGCCATCCAGGCCGTCATCGCCGCGCGCTGCGGCGCATCGAGCGACATGCCCGCGAAGCGATACACGGCTTCGGTCACGCCGAGCGGATCCGACACCGTGTCCTCGAAACGCACGTCGAGAAAGCGCTCGGCCGGCAGCGCGTCGCGCGCCGTCATCGCCGCGCCGATCGCGCGCGCCATGCCGGCGTTCCACTGCGCGCCTACCGTGCGCGGATCGGGGTCGTCCGCATACATCTGCCACAGCGTGTGCGCCATGCTCGCCATCGACGGAATCGTCTGCTCCGGGTCGCGATGCGTGAGCACGACCTGTGCCCGCGGAAACACGCGGCACAGCACGTCGAGCGCATGCAGATGCTGCGGCGTCTTCAGCAGCCAGCGCGCGGCCGCTGCGACGCCGCGTTGCGCCTTCTGCCACTGCAGGAACTGCAGCATCCGCTTCAGGTACGTATAGACCGGCGTCAGGTCCTGCTTCGCGAGCCACGCCGTATAGCCCGGCACGTTCGCGTACGAATCCATCGCGCACACGAACGAATGCTCCATCAGCATGAACTCCTCGTCGGCGAGCATCGCGTCGAGCGGATGGATCGCGAGGATCTGCGGAATGCAGTCGATCATCGTCGCGACCTCGGCCTGCGCGCGCGCGATGCGCACGCTCGGCGCGTCGAGCGTCTCGCCGGCGAGCGGCGCCGGATAGCGCGTTTCCCACCACGCGGCCGAATAAAAGCGCGGATCGACCGCGAGCAGCCGCTGCAGCAGCGTCGTGCCGGTGCGCGGCAGCCCGACGATCACGAGCGGATCGTCGATCTCGATGTCGGCGATCTCCGGATGACGGCCGAAGTAATCCTCGATAACGAGCCGGTTCACGAGCTGGCCGACGAGTTTCTCGCGCATCATCGCCACACCGCGCGCCGACAGCTTCGCTTCGTCGATCAGCGATGCGCACATCACGTCGAGCGCCTCGCGATACGGGCCGTCGCCGAACGCGGTGAGGCCGCCCGTGCGCGACACGGCCTCGGCGATCAGCGCGTCGGCGTCGAGCTGGGTGCGGATCGGGTCGAGCGGCGCGTTCATGCGGCCTCCTTCAGCGCGGCCAGCTTGACGACGCGCGTGCGCGGATGCACCGGCTGCGCGGCGCCGACCCAGCGCCAGCAGATCGTGCCGGTGCGATGCCCGGCCGTATCGAGCCAGTTCGCGCCACCCGGCCGCGACGCGGCGACCACCACCGTCACGCCGCCATCCGCATTCAGCCGCGCGCTGTGCTTGTTCACGCAGATGTCGAAGTGCCGATAGTCGAGCGACTCCATCCAGTAATTGTTGAGCTGCACGTTCCAGAAATCGCAGTCGGGCACGGTGTCGACGTCGATCACCAGCGCCTCGTCGTCGGCGAGCGACCAGCACGAGTGGTAGTAGTAGATGTTCGGATCGCCACCGACCGACTGGCACAGCGCCTGGTCCGCAGGCGGCAGCGCGTTCACGTGCGAGCCGTAGCTCGCGGCCCAGTCGGCGAACAGCTTCGCCGTCTGCTCGACGAACTGCGCGGCGCGCGTGAGGCCGCCCTGCAGCACGAGCGGATCGAGCGGCGCCGGGCGATCGTGCGCGCCGATGCGTTCGATCTTCAATTGCGCGGGCGTCTCCGCGCGCCGGTCGAGGAAAGTCTGACGCACCAGCAGCGCGTTCGTGCCCGGCTCCATGCGCACCCAGTTGCCCGCGCGCGGCGTTTCGCTCAGCACGATCTCGAAGCTGCCGTCCGGCGCGAGCTCGAGCTGCTTCGCGTCGAGAAACCCGGTCTGCAGCATCTTGCCGTCCGTCTCGTAACCGCCCTTCTGCGTGCCGAAGCTCAGGTATGCGACCGTGCCGCGCCGCCCCGTCACACGATATTCGCAGCGGCCGTCGAGGCGCGCGTACTGGTACAGGTTGTCGGGATTGTCGGCGCCGATCTTCGCGGTCTCGTGCGACGGCGAGAAGAAGCCGGGCCACGCGCCGTCCGCGAACTCGACGTGCATTTCGAGCGCGATGCGCATCAGCCGGCTCAGGTAGCGGAATCCTTCCGCGCGCGTGAGCGGATCGTCCGGCGCCTCGGCGCGCAGGATCTGCTCGCCGCTGCGTTTCAGGGTGTCGCAGAAATCGGCCCAGGTCTGGCCCGAAAGCAATTGCATGGCGCGTGTGTCGTCCGTCATGTGTCGTCTCCGCCGATGGTCGAGCGCTCACCTTAAGCGAGCGCCTCGCGCGCCACTTCGTCCGGGTGGACTAAGGAAAGATCCGCTGCCCGCCGCGCCGCGTGTTAGTCCACCCGGACGAAGAACGGCACCGCCCTCGCTCGATACCGTTGGCGTCATGCACGAAACGCCGCACATGTCGCGCGGCGCCGGCATGCAACAAGGAGACGAACGATGTTGACCCACTTGGAGCGACTGGAGGCCGAAAGCATCCACATCATGCGCGAGGTGGTCGCGGAAAGCGAAAACCCGGTGATGCTCTATTCGATCGGCAAGGACAGCTCGGTCATGCTGCATCTCGCGATGAAGGCCTTCTACCCGGCGAAGCCGCCCTTTCCGCTGCTGCACGTCGATACGACGTGGAAATTCCGCGAGATGATCGCGTTTCGCGACGAGACGGCCGCGCGCCTCGGCCTCGACCTGCGCGTGCACGTGAATCCCGACGGCGTCGCGAACGACATCAATCCGTTCACGCACGGCTCGGCCGTGCACACCGACGTGTGGAAAACGCAGGGGCTCAAGCAGGCGCTCGACCACTACGGTTTCGACGCCGCGTTCGGCGGCGCGCGCCGCGACGAGGAGAAATCGCGCGCGAAGGAGCGCATCGTGTCGCTGCGCTCGGAGCAGCACCGCTGGGATCCGAAGCGCCAGCGTCCCGAACTCTGGTCGCTGTACAACGCGCGCAAGCGCCGCGGCGAAAGCCTGCGCGTGTTCCCGATTTCCAACTGGACCGAGCTCGACATCTGGCAATACATCCGGCTGCACGACATTCCGATCGTTCCGCTCTACTACGCCAAGGAGCGGCCGGTGGTCGAGCGCGACGGCGCGCTGATCATGGTCGACGACGAACGCCTGCCGCTGCGCGACGGCGAAGTGCCGCAGATGCGCAAGGTGCGCTTTCGCACGCTCGGCTGCTATCCGCTGACGGGCGCGATCGACAGCGATGCGAGCTCGCTCGACGACATCCTGCAGGAGATGCGCGACACGCGCACGTCCGAGCGCCAGGGACGACTGATCGACAGCGATTCGGCCGGTTCGATGGAAAAGAAGAAACAGGAGGGATATTTCTGATGGCACACGTACTCACCGCCCCCGAGGCACTTGCGCACACGACGCCCGACATGCACTCCGACGATGCGCAACCGAAGGACCTGCTGCGCTTCATCACGTGCGGCAGCGTCGACGACGGCAAGAGCACGCTGATCGGCCGCCTGCTCTACGAATCGAACCTGCTGTTCGACGATCAGTTGACCCAGCTCGAAGCCGATTCGAAGAAGGTCGGCACGCAAGGCGGCGAACTCGATTTCGCGCTGCTCGTCGACGGCCTGTCGGCCGAGCGCGAACAGGGCATCACGATCGACGTCGCGTACCGCTTCTTCTCGACCGCGCGACGCAAGTTCATCGTCGCCGATACGCCCGGCCACGAGCAGTACACGCGCAACATGATCACCGGCGCGTCGACCGCCGATCTCGCGGTGATCCTGATCGACGCGCGCAAGGGCGTGCTCACGCAAACGCGCCGCCACAGCCATCTCGTCGCGCTGATCGGCATCAAGCGCGTCGTGCTCGCAATCAACAAGATGGACCTGGTCGACTACGACCGCGCCGTGTTCGAGCGCATCGATGCCGACTATCGCGCGTTCGCGGCCGAGCTCGGCTTCGAGGAGATCGCCAGCATTCCGATGTCCGCGCTGCGCGGTGACAACGTGATCACATCGAGCGCTCGGATGCCGTGGTACGCGGGCCCGTCGCTGATGCGGCATCTCGACACGCTGCCGCTCATCGAGCGCGTGACGCGCGACGAACCGTTCCGCCTGCCCGTGCAATGGGTCAACCGTCCGCACCTGAACTTCCGCGGTTATGCCGGCAGCATCGCATCGGGCGAAGTGCGCGTCGGCGAACGCGTGCGCGTGCTGCCGTCCGGCAAGGAGAGCCGCGTTGCGTCGGTGATCACGCCGGCCGGCGAAGCCGATGTCGCGCGCGCCGGCGAAGCGGTGACGCTCACGCTCGCCGACGAGATCGACGTGAGCCGCGGCGACATGATCGCGCGCGCCGACGCGCCGCCGGAAGTCGCCGACCAGTTCGAGGCGACGCTCGTGTGGATGCACGACGAACCGCTGCTGCCGGGCCGGCCGTATCTCGTGAAGCTCGGCACGCAGACGGTCGGCGCGACCTGCGCGACGCCAAAGTACAAGATCGACGTGAACACGCGCGAGCATCTCGCCGCGCGCACGCTCGCGCTGAACGAGATCGGCGTGTGCAACCTGAGCTTCGACCGGCCCGTCGCGTTCGATCCGTACGACCTGAATCGCCACACCGGCGGCTTCATCGTGATCGACCGCTTCACCAACGACACGGTCGGCGCCGGGATGCTGCACTTCGCGCTGCGCCGCGCGCACAACGTGCACTGGCAGGCCGTCGATGTCGACCGCGACGCGCGCGCGGTGCAGAAGGCGCAGACGCCGCGCATCGTATGGCTGACCGGGCTGTCGGGCGCGGGCAAGTCGACGATCGCGAACCTCGTCGAGCGGCGCCTGCATGCGCTCGGCAAGCACACGTACCTGCTCGACGGCGACAACGTGCGGCACGGCCTGAACCGCGATCTCGGCTTCACCGAGGCCGATCGCGTGGAGAACATCCGGCGCGTGGCCGAAGTCGCGCGGCTGATGCTCGATGCCGGGCTCATCACGCTCGTGTCGTTCATCTCGCCGTTCCGCGCGGAACGCGACATGGCGCGCGCGCTGGTTCGTCCCGACGAGTTCGTCGAAGTGTTCGTCGACACGCCGCTCGCGGTCGCCGAGGAGCGCGATCCGAAGGGGCTGTACAAGAAGGCGCGCAAGGGCGAACTGAAGCACTTCACGGGCATCGACTCGCCGTACGAGCCGCCGGCGCAGCCCGAACTGCGCATCGATACGGTGGCCGAGTCGCCGGAGGCCGCGGCGGAACGCATCGTCGCGTACCTGCTGCGCGAACACACCGCGTAAGCGGCGCCGGGGGCTACGCACGCTGCGTCGCTCCGGCACGGCCCGCGTCGTCTACTCCGTTCGGATGACGCGGGCGGCTGGCCGGTCGGTATGCTGGCTCGGGAGCATTCACCCCGACCCAGGAGAACACGAGCATGCGGATCGCGCTGGCGCCCGGCGACACGGCCGCACACGACAGCTTCGACGACGCGGCATGGACGGCCCGCGAACTCGGCGCGTGGCTCGGGCTCGTCTATCAGGGCCCGTCCGAGACGACGCCTTGGGCGGGCTTTCTCGAAGCGATGCGCGTGCGGCTCGACGCGAGCTTCACGACGCTCGTGCTGCGCAGCCCGCGCGGCACGCGGCGCGGGCTCATCATCAACGCATCGACCCACGGCCCGCTGCTGCCCGGCGAACCATCGTACAGCGAAGAGTTCTACGCGCTGTGCCCGTTTCTCGACCACCCGCCCGGCCAGGTGTTCACGGCCGACACGCTGTTCGGCGCGACGCGCTGGTGCGCGCACGATTTCTACCGGCAATACCTGCAGCCGCTCGACCTGCGCTTCATCCTCGGCGCGAATCTGCGCGGCGAGCGCGGCGTCGAGTGCGCGTTCTTCGTGAGCCGCCCGCATCATGCGCGCGACTTCGACGCGGCCGAACGCGCGCAGGTCGCGACGCTGCTGCCGCACCTGCAGCGCGCGGTCGAGCTGCACGCGGCGCTCGACGTGCTCGACGCCGAACGCGCGCTGTACGCGGGCACGGTCGACCGGCTCGACGTCGGCACCGCGATCCTCGACGAGGACGGTCGCGTGATCAAGCACAACCGCATCGCCGCGCGGCTGTTCGAGCAGCAGGACGGCCTGTGCCTGCGCCAGGAGCGGCTCCATGCATCGTGCCCGCTCGACGAGCGCCGGCTGCAGAAGGCGCTGCAGGCCGCGCTCGAGCATTTCCGCGCGGGTGCGCTCGGCCGCATCGAGGCCACCACGCTGTCGCGCCCCGGCGGCGCGATGCCGTTGAACGTGCTGCTGCGCCCGCTCGCGCCCTTTCACGGCGCGGAGGACCGCCAGCACCGGCCGGCCGTCGCGGTGTTCGTCCGCGATCCGGCGTCGTCTCCGCAGACCTCGCGCGACATGCTGCACCGGCTGTTCCGCCTCACGCCGATGGAAACCGAGATCGCGCTGCTGCTCGTCGACGGCCTGACGCTCGACGAAGCGGCCGCCGCGACCGGCATCACGAAGAACACCGCCCGTGCGCATCTGCGCGGAATCTTCGCGAAGACGGGCGCGACACGGCAGGCCGTGCTCGTGAAGATGCTGCTGAACAGCGTCGTGTCGATGGCATAGCGGGCCGCGTACGAAGCCGGCAGGTTGCCGGGGCGAAGGGCGCCGCAGGGCAGGACCGAGCGGCACGCCTGCCCACTCACGTCATCCGTCATCAGATGTGATCGCGCACGGAGACAACCTCCCGACATTTCCCGATATTCGGATATATTCCGGGTAAACTCGCGACGTCATATCAGGATCTCCGGCGTACCATGTCATACGACAACATACTACTTAGATCCCCACCCGACGCGAACGCGGGCCGCTGCCCCGTTCGCCGCCCGCCCGGAGACTCCCTTGACCTCGCCCGCCCTGCCCGGCCGCGACCCGCTCGCATCCGCGACCTCGAAAGTGAAATGGCACGTGCTGCCGCTCGTGTCGATCATGTTCATCGCGAACGATATCGACCGCTGCCGACGGCCTTCGGCTATCTGAAGCAACATACGGGTTCGATCGCGGGCGGCCGGGATGCGCTCGCGATCGCGTTCCTAGTCGCCACGGTCGCCGCGCCGTTCGCGCGCACGCGCCGCGCAGCGATCCGCCGCGCGGCCTGCCGACCGACGAGTCCTTCACGCACACCGCAATGCTCCGCCATGCCGAACACTGACCGCCTGACCGTCGTCGTGCCGAATGCCGTCGACGGCGACCTCGCCACGTTCTCGCTCACGTCCGACGGCACGCTCGCGCCGCTCTCCCGCTACCCGGCCGGCGACGTCGCGATGCCGGTCGCGGTGCAGCCCGATCGCGCGCGGCTGTACGTCGCGACGCGCGGCGAGCAGCCGACGATCGTCGCATTCCGCGTCGCCGCAGCCACCGGCGCGCTCGCCCGCATCGGCGCGACCGCGATCGACGCGAGCCTCGCCTACCTGTCGCTCGACCGCAGCGGCCGCTGGCTGCTCGGCGCGTCGTACGGCGGCCATTCGCTGAGCCTCTACGACGCCGCGCGCGTGCGCGATGGCGACGGCGCGGCGCTGCAGGTCGCGCACGGCATCGCGAACGCACATGCGGTCGTCGTGTCGCCGGACAACCGCTTCGCGTACGTGAGCTCGCTCGGCTCGGACCGGATCTTCACGTTCGCGCTGATCGAGGATGCCGGCGGCCTGCGTGCGGTCGAGCACGGCGAAACGCGCGTGCCGGGCGGCTTCGGGCCGCGCCACCTGCGCTTCGCGCGCGACGGCCGGATGCTGGTCGCGGTCGGCGAATTCCAGGCCACGCTCGCGACCTTCGCGCGCGACGCCGACAGCGGCCGCCTCGGCGACGCACGGGTCAGCGCGCGCCACCCGGCCGTCGCCGGCCTCGCGCAAGGCCATGCGCGCCCGCCCGCGCCGACCGGGCCCGCCGTGTGGGCTGCCGATCTCCACCTGACGCCCGACGAGCGCTTCGCGTATGTGAGCGAACGCACGTCGAGCCAGTTGCTCTGCTATCGCCGCGATGCGGACGGCACCTTCGACCCCGTACACGCGACGGCCACGGAAACGCAGCCGCGCGGCTTCGCGATCGATCCGTCGGGACGCTGGCTCGTCGCGTGCGGCGAGCAGTCGGAATACGTGTCGGTGTACGCGATCGCGCCGGACGACGGCTCGCTGGCGTTGCACGCCCGCGTGCCGGGCGGCCGCGGGGCGAACTGGGTGGCGATCGTCTGACGGGGCCATCGACCGATGGATCCCATGATCGCTTCATCGACGCCGGGCGCACGACCGGCACCGGCCCGCGCCGCCCGGCGCGGCGTCAGCGCCGCACGCTCGGCGCGACGCCGGTCCAGCGCTTGAACGCACGCGTGAAATTCGCGCGGTCGGTATAGCCGACCCGCGCCGCGATCTCGTCGACCGGCAGGCGCGTGCCCTCGAGCAGCCGGAGCGCATCGCGCAGCCGGATCTCGTCGAGCAGCGCCGAATAGGTCGCACCGAATTCCGCGAGCTTGCGTTTGAGCGTGCGCGCTGACACATGCAGTTCGTGCGCGATTTCGTCCACCGACGGATAACCGGTCTCGCCGCAGATCAGCAGGTTGCGCACGCGCTCGACGATGCTTTCCGCATAGCCGAGCCGCGCGAGTTCGGCCTCGCATTGCTGGACAATCATCTGCGCGGTCTGCGCGTTCGCGGTGCCGATCGGCTCGTCGAGCAGCGCGGCGTCGCAGCGGATACGGTTCGCGCTCGCGTCGAAATGACAGCGTGGCAGCCGCGCGCGATAGCGCTCGAACCACGGCGGCTCGGGCCATTCGAAATGCAGCTCCGCACGCGACTGCAGCGTGCGCCCCGGCGTGGGATCGAGCAGCGAGTTGAACAGGACCGCCGTCTCGACCAGGAAGTTCTCCACCGCGAACTGGCGCAACCGGCCGAGCGGAAACGCCTCGAGCACGTCGATGTCGACGATCCCGTCGAGCTCAGCGAGCCGCACCGAAAAGAACGGCACGCGCGTCGGCAGGTAGCGGATGCCGAGCGCGATCGCCTCGCCGAGCGTTGCGCAACTCATCAGCCCGAAGCCGATCAGCCCCGATTTCGTGAGGCTGCTGCGCAGGCCGATCTCGATCGCGATCGACGGATCGTCCGTCGCCTCGAGCAGGTTGAAGACGATCGCCGCCTGCTGCTGCGGCGTGATGCGTGCGTCGGGCTGCGCGAGCCGCTCGCGCTCGACGCCCGAGCCGGCGAGAATCCGGCCGCCATCGATGCCACGCTCCTCGGCGAGCATCAGCATGAACAGCGCATACGCGGACGATACCGTCGCCTTGTTCAGCTGGCGCGCGGCATCCGGGGCGGACAGGGCCATGCGGCGGACTCCGGAGCGGTTTCGGCGGATTGTAGCGCTGCTGGCCCGTAATGACACCGCAGCGGCATTCTAGCCGCCCGATGCGGCATCGCACGCCCGTGCACCGGCCACCGTGACCCGAAATGACACCATCATTGGCACCGGCGGCCCTCGCGTGCGCTCCGGGGCGCGCCTATGCTTGTCACATCGGCATTGCGCCCCACTCTTTCCGCACGGATTCCGGTCGATGAGCCAACCCGCACGAACCGTCTTTCGCCACGACGCCGACAAGGTCGCGTATGTCCGCCGCGAGGTCAACGCCGCGAGCGACGCGATCCGCGCGCGCTTTCCGCTGCTCGACAACCAGAACCTCGTCGGCGCGACCGTGATGGCCGTGTCGGTGGGCGCGATGCTCGCGATCGCGTGGCTGTATGCGCGCGGCGCGATCGCGTGGTACGTCGCGTTGCCGCTCGCCGCGTTCGTCACGTCGCTGATCCACGAACTCGAGCACGACCTGATCCACCTGATGTACTTCAAGAAGACGCCGTGGGCCTATCACCTGATGATGGCGCTGTGCTGGCTCACGCGGCCGGGCACGATCAACCCGTGGACGCGCCGGCGCATGCACCTGCATCACCACAAGGTATCGGGCGGCGAATCGGATCTCGAGGAATTCGGCATCACCAACGGCGAACGCTGGGGCGTGAAGCGCCTGCTGATGATCGCGGACGGCATGCTCGCCGTCGTGCTGCGGCCGGATGCGATGCGCCGCAAGGTCAAGCAGTACGTGGCCGCGCAGCCGGTGCAGGATGCGGCCGAGCGCGCGCAGTTGCGCATCGAGCAGGTATCGTCCTACATGCCGGTCGGTCACGCGTACTACGCGCTGTGGCACGCGTTCATCGTGTATCACGCCGGCCTGTTCGCGCTGCATGCGTTCGGCTACGCGGTGACCGTGCCGGCCGTCGTCGAGCGCGTGATGAGCGTCGTCGATTTCCTCGCGGTCGTGTGGCTCGGGCCGAACTTCGTGCGCAGCTTCTGCATCAACTTCGTCAGCTCGAACATGCATTATTTCGGCGACATCGATTCGCGCAACGTGATCCAGCAGACCCAGGTGCTCAACCCGTGGTGGATGCTGCCGTTCCAGCTGTTCTGCTTCAACTTCGGCAGCACGCACGCGATCCATCACTTCGTGGTGCGCGATCCGTTCTACATCCGGCAGCTGACCGCGCGCACCGCGCATGCGGCGCTGCGTGAAGTCGGCGTGCGGTTCAACGATGTCGGCACGTTCAGGCGCGCCAATCGCTGGGGCGCGTATCGTCCGATTCGCGGTGCGCGCGGCGCGCAGCGCGCCGACGCGTAACGGCGGGCGGCGCGGCTCGCCGCGCGGGTCCCGTCAGTCGGTCAGTCGGTCAGTCGGTCAGTCGGTCAGTCGGTCAGTCGGTCAGTCGGTCAGTCGGTCAGTCGGTCAGTCGATTAGCTGGTCAGTCGGTCAGTCCTTCAGCGCCGATCGCCGGCATCGGTCCCTGCCCGCGGATCCATGCCCGATTCGCGAGTTCGGCCATTTCCTTGTCGCCGCGGCTGTCGCCGTACGCGAACAGCTTCGCGGGCGGCTGATTTCCCCACCAGCCGCGCAAGCGCACGACCTTCTGCGGGCCCCAGCAGTTCTCGCCGTTCAGCCGCCCGGCAAACGCGCCGCGCTCGAACGCGAGGCGCGTCGCGAGCACCGTGCCGATGCCGACCGTCTTCGCCCACTTCTCCAGATACAGCGACGGCGACGCGCTGACCAGCACCACTTCATGCCCGCGCGCCTGATGCTCGCGCACCCGTTCCAGCATGTCCGGACGCACGAGGTTCGGCAGATAACCATCGACGAAGCGGCGCGCGAGCGCGTCGAGCGCGTCCTCGCGGATCGGCCCGAACGCGAACCAAGCGAACTTCGCCTTCGCATCGCCGCGCGACAAGAGGCCCGCCTTCATCGCGACGATCCACGGCAGCGCGCGCAGCCCGGCCCATGCGAAACGCGGCGTGCCGACCGCGTAGCGGACGAAATGACGGAAGCTGTCGGTGGTCGTGATGGTGCCGTCGAAATCGAATGCGGCAACGATGCGGTCGGTCATGGAGAGGCGGGGAAAGCGGTGAGATGCCCGGGAAGATAGCAGAGTCGGGACGCCGTGCGTGCGGGCGCGGGCGTGAGTTGAGGGCACGGCTCTTCCGCGGCGGCTGCATTCGGACGACGCAGGGCCGCCGCGCGAGCCGCGGGAGGCGGCTTCCCGGTTAATTTCAGTGGCTCGCCAAAGAGAGTGGCGGGAGGCCGCCAGAGTTTGCTATACTTTCGGTCTTCCGGAGAGATGGATGAGTGGTTTAAGTCGCACGCCTGGAAAGCGTGTATAGGTTAATCGCCTATCGGGGGTTCGAATCCCCCTCTCTCCGCCAGAACGCAGGAAGCCCCTTGATTCCCCTGAGAAATCAAGGGGCTTTCTTTTTCCCGCCACGATGCCCCCCATCCAGCGCCTTCGCGTCACGGATGCCGAATGTAATCCACCAACGCCCGCGTATACTCATCCGGCTGCCGATCTAACAGGCTGACTGCGATCGCCACCGCGAACCCCGCCGGCACGCCGAACACGCCTGAACTGATCGGCTCGATCCCGAACCACGTCTGCCCGGCGAATCCGGTGAGCTGCGTGAAGTACGGATAAGTCGACACGATGTAGTACACGCACACCGCGAGCCCCGTCACCATCCCGGCGATCGCACCGCGCGTCGTCGTGCGTTTCCAGAACACCCCAAGCACGAGCACCGGAAAGAAACTCGACGCCGCGAGCGAAAACGCCGCCCCGACCAGAAACAGGATCTTCCCGGTATTGAGCGACGCGACATACGACGCGAACAGCGCGACACCGAGCAGCAAGACCTTCGAGATCGTCACGCGCCGCTGGCTCGACGCATCCGGCGCGACCATGCAGTAATAGACGTCGTGCGACAACGCATTCGCGATCGTCAGCAGCAACCCGTCCGCGGTCGACAGCGCGGCAGCCAGCGCACCGGCCGCGATCAGCCCCGACACGACATACGGCAACCCTGCGATCTCCGGCGCGGCGAGCACGACCATGTCCGGCTGCATCTGGATCTCGGACCAGTGCACGATGCCGTCGCGAACCACCTCGACGACGCTGATCAGGTCCGGCTCGAAGTGATGCCACTGCGTGACCCACGCGGGCAATTCAGCGGTCGGCCGCCCGACGAGGTTGGTCAGAATCTCGTACTTGATCATCACCGCGAGCACCGGCACGCTCAGGTAGAACAGCGCGATGAAGAACAGCGTCCAGCCGACCGAACGCCGCGCGGATGCGACCGACGTCGTCGTGTTGTAGCGCGTGAGGATGTGCGGCAGGCTCGCGGTGCCGAGCGACAGGCACAGCAACAACGCAAGGAAATTCCGCTCGCGCGGCTTGCGGTCGTCGTCGTTCGCCGCGGGAAACGGCTCGTGCATCGGCACGGGCGGCTCGGCGCGTGCCAGCAGGTCGTCGCGCGCCTGTGTCCACGTCACGCGCGCCGCCGTCGGGTCGCGCGGAAAGTCCGCCAGTTCGCGCTCGCGCTGGTTGATCTCGCGCAGCGGCCCGTTGTGGCGCCGCAGGTCCGCGAGCTGGTCGACGAGTTGCCGGCGTGCATCCGCATATGATGCGGGCAAGCGATCGAGCTGCGACTGCACGGCCGCCGCCTGCCGGCGATACGCATCGCGCACCTGCTGCTCCTCGGCCGCGTCGCGCAGCTGCGCCTCGCGCGCCGCCACGCGTTCCATCAGCTTGCCGTAATTGAACTGCGGCACCGGCCCGAGCCCGTTCTTCATCGCGATCAGCGACACGGGAATCAGGATCGCGCTGATCAGGATGATGTACTGCGCGACCTGCGTCCACGTGACCGCGCGCATTCCGCCGAGAAACGAACACACGAGAATGCCCGCGAGCCCGCAGAAGATCCCGATCGCGAAGTCGACGCCGATGAAGCGCGTCGCGATCAGCCCGATCCCCTGGATCTGCGCGACCAGATAGACGAACGAGCACAGGATCGCCGCGCCGGCCGCAAGCGCGCGCACGGCGGTGCTCGAAAAGCGCGTGCCGAGGAAATCGGGAATCGTGTAGCGCGCGAGCTTGCGCACGTACGGCGCAAGCAGGAACGCAACGAGGCAGAACCCGCCGGTCCACCCCATCACGTACGCGAGCGCATCGTAGCCGGTTGCGTAGAGCGAGCCGGCAAGGCCGATGAACGACGCCGCCGACAGCCAGTCGGCCGCCGTCGCCATCCCGTTGAACGCGGATGGGACGCGCCGCCCGGCCACGTAGTATTCGACGAGATCGGACGTGCGCGACAGCAGCCCGATCACCGCATACACGGCGATCGGCACGAACAGGAACACATAGCCGATCCACACGCCGGAGCCGGTCGCGCGCTCGATCCGCCACAGCAGCAGCACGAACCCGAGAAAGCCGAGTGTGTAAAGCGCGTACGCGCGAATCAGTCGATGCGTCAGCATGGATCAGCGAGCATGGTGCGCATTGCCCGCGTGCGCGGCATGTTCGTCGTACGCGCGCCGCAGCATGCGGTCCGCGCGTTGCATCAAGCCGATGTAGACGACGATCAGGACGAGATACACGAGAATCGCGCCCTGCGCACCGACATAGAACGGCAGGCTGAAACCGGCGAAGCGAATGCCCGCGAGCGCGGGCGCGAAGAACGGCACGACGAACGACACAGTGAAGCCGATCGCCATCAGCACCAGGATCAATGCGACGTTGAAGCGCCAATAGCGCGCATGCGCACGCGCGAGCGGCTCGGGAACGGGCGGCGGCGCGGCAGGCGCCGGACGGTGCGGAACGGTCATGCCGTTATTTAGCAAAAAGCCCCTGCGCAGGCAATCGGGATTGCCGCGCAGGGGCCCGTGCGCGCAACGTGCGCAACAGGCGCGATCAGCGCACTTCGGCGAGCTGCTCGAGGATCGCCGGGTTCTCGAGCGTGGACGTGTCCTGCGTGATCGCCTCGCCCTTCGCGAGCGAGCGCA
>NZ_QTQM01000059.1:0-35441 GCF_003854225.1 Burkholderia sp. Bp8986
TCAGGTGTGTAAGCGCAGTAATGCGTTCAGCTAACTGATACTAATTGCCCGTAAGGCTTGATCCTATAACAAGTCTGCCTTGTAGATCGGCGCCGTGCGACAGCACTGGCCGCAGATCCAGAGCGACAAGTTGGATTCTCGTGTGTGATACACACAACTCAAAATTACTGCTTCTTCCCAGATTGGTCGCGTTGCCAAGCAACGTGACAACCCTCTTTGCCTGATGACCATAGCGAGTCGGTCCCACCCCTTCCCATCCCGAACAGGACCGTGAAACGACTCTACGCCGATGATAGTGCGGATTCCCGTGTGAAAGTAGGTAATCGTCAGGCTCCCTAAGCCAAGAACCCCCGCCCGAAAGGCGGGGGTTTTTGCATTTGCAGCGCAGAAATGCGCGATCTCACGGTTCTTCCATACCTTGCATGACGGCCTTACCCGTCAGCGCGCTCGCATCGAGCGTGGTGCCTGCGCCCCAATTCAATGCTTCGCCTGCGCCCCATTGACTTCCCGCCGAAACGCCCCCGGGCTCGTCCCCGTCCATTTCCGGAACGCACGATGAAACGCACTGGGCTCGGTAAAACCGAGTTCCGCCGCGATTTCCGCGACGCTGAGCGTTTGTCCGCGCAGCAGCGACTGGGCCAGCGCGCCGCGCAGTTCGTCCTTGATCGACGCGAAGCTCTGCCCCTCGCTGCGCAGGCGTCGCCGCAGCGTCGCGGGCGTCGTGCCGAGGCGCACGGCCAGCGTGTCGAAGTCCGGCCACTCGCTGGCCGGCAGCGCCTTCAGTCGTGCGCGCGTCTTCGCCACCCAGCCGGTGTCGTGCCGATAGCGCACGAGCAGGTTGCCGGGCGCGCCGCGCAGGAAGGTCTTCAGCGCCTGCCCGGAGCGGATCGTCGGCAGCGCGAGGTACGCGGCGTTGAACGCGAGCCGGCTGTCGGGGCGGTCGAAATGCACGGGCACACCGAAGAACTGGTGGTAGTCACCGCGCTGGTCGGGGCTCCGGCACGCGAAATCGATGCGCTGCAGCGGAATGCGCCGGCCGATCAGCCAGCAGGCGACGCCGAGCAGGATCAGCCAGAACGTCCGGTAAGCGAACGCCGAATACGGTGCGCCTGCCTGCGTGAGGACGATCTGCGCCTGGCCGTCGGCGACCACGAGCTCGCCGTGCGGTTCGTCGAGCACGACACGCAGGAACTGCAGCGCACGCCGCAGCGCCTTCTCGAGCGTGCCCGCGTGCAGCACGGCATGGCACAGCAGCGTGAAGCTGCCGCGCCGCATCGGGCGGGCCGCGAGCCCGAAGAATTCGTCATCGATCGCGCTGGCGATCGCCAGCCACAACCGGCCGTATTGCTGCGGTGTGACGGGCTCGCGCACGGCGGCCGGCAGGCCGGCGGCACGCAGCACGGCCTCGGTCGGCATCCGCCGACGGCGCAGGCTCTCGAGCGCATCCTCGACGAAACCCGGCGAGATCATCTGCGGCCCCATTTTTTCATGTCCTCCAGACATGGCAAAAGCGATCACGATTCTAGATTCTGTTTGTCATTGATTGCAATGTGACGGCTGTCTACCATCATCGATATACCCCGGTTCGCCGGCGGTCATAACGAACAGGAGACACGCATGCGTGATGGAGCAACCGCCCGGGTGGTGCCGGCCTACGCCGACGCCGTGGCCGGCTTCCGTATCGAGACCGCCGCCGCACATCTGCACGGCGACCTGCAGCAGGGCCTGAACGCCTGCGTGGAATGCTGCGACCGGCATGCGGCGGCGGATCCGGATGCGATCGCGCTCGACTGGATCGACGTCGGCGGCCGGCACCGCAGCTTCACGTTCGCGCAGATGCAGGCGCTGTCGGCGCGGGTCGCGAACCTGCTGGTCGAGGAGGGCGTGAAGCCGGGCGACGTGGTCGCCGGCCTGTTGCCGCGCACGCCCGAACTCGTCGCGACGATCCTCGGCACGTGGCGCGCAGGCGCCGTCTATCAGCCGCTCTTCACCGCGTTCGGACCGAAGGCGATCGAGCACCGGCTGCGCATGAGCGATGCGCGTCTGGTCGTCACCAACATCGCGAATCGCGCGAAGCTCGACGAGATCGTGGATTGCCCGCGGGTCGCGACGGTGCGCGAGGCGGGCGACGCGCTGCCGGCGCGCGACATCGATTTCCGTGCGGCGCTCGACGCGCAGTCCGCGCTATTCGAACCGGTGCCGCGCAAGGGCACCGACCTGTTCATGATGATGTCGACGTCGGGCACGACTGGCCTGCCGAAGGGCGTGCCGGTGCCGCTGCGCGCGCTGCTCGCGTTCGGCGCATACATGCGCGACGCGGTGGACCTGCGCGCCGGCGATCGTTTCTGGAACATCGCCGATCCGGGCTGGGCATACGGCCTCTACTACGCGATCACGGGCCCGCTGCTGCTCGGCCACGCCACGACGCTGTACGAGGGCGGCTTCACGGTCGACAGCACCTACGACGTGATCGAACGGCTCGGCATCACGAGCCTCGCCGGTTCGCCGACCGCGTACCGGATGCTGATGGCGGCCGGCACGGAAGCGGCATCGCGCCTGAAAGGGCAGCTGCGGGTCGTCAGCAGCGCGGGCGAACCGCTGAATCCGGAAGTCGTGCGGTGGTTCCACGCGGCGCTCGGTGCGCCGATCTACGATCACTACGGCCAGACCGAGCTTGGCATGGTCGTGAACAATCATCACGGGCTCGCGCACGTCGTCCATGCCGGTTCGGCCGGCCTCGCGATGCCCGGCTATCGCGTCGCGGTGCTCGACGACACCGGTCGCGAACTCGGCCCCGGCGAGCCCGGCAACCTCGCGATCGACATCGCGCGCTCGCCGCTGCTGTGGTTCTCCGGTTACTGGCAGCAGGACACGCCGGCGATCGCGGGCGGCTACTACCGGACCGGCGACAACGTCGAGCTCGAGCCGGACGGCACCGTGAGCTTCATCGGCCGCGCGGACGACGTGATCACGTCGTCCGGCTACCGGATCGGCCCGTTCGACGTGGAAAGCGCGTTGATCGAGCATCCGGCCGTCAGCGAGGTCGCGGTGATCGGCGTGCCGGACCCGGAGCGCACGGAGATCGTCAAGGCGTTCGTCGTGCTGTCGAAGGGCTTCGACGGCACGCCGGCGCTGGCCGACGAACTCAGCCAGCACGTGAAGCGACGGCTGTCGGCCCACGCCTATCCGCGCGCGATCGAGTTCGTCGACGCGCTGCCGAAAACCCCGAGCGGCAAGATCCAGCGCTTCGTGCTGCGCAAGATGGAAGCCGAGAAGGTCGCTCAATCCTGACTATCGAATACTGACTACGGACTGCGAATGAACATCAAGGATCGCGTTTTTCTGATTACGGGCGCCGGCTCGGGCCTCGGTGCCGCGGTGGCGCGCATGGTGGTCGCCGAAGGCGGCAACGCCGTGCTGCTGGACGTCAACGAAGACGCCGGCGCGAGCCTCGCGCACGAACTCGGCACATCCGCACGCTTCGTGAAGACCGACGTGACGAGCGAAGCCGACGGGCAGGCCGCCGTTGCCGCCGCGCGCGCCGCGTTCGGCCGCATCGATGCGCTCGTGAATTGCGCGGGCGTCGCACCGGGCGAGAAGGTGGTCGGCCGCGAAGGCCCGCATTCGCTCGAGCGCTTCGCACGTGCGGTATCGATCAACCTGGTCGGCACGTTCAACATGATCCGGTTGGCGGCGGATGCGATGTCGAAACAGGACGCCGACGCGGAAGGCGAGCGTGGCGTGATCGTCAACACCGCGTCGGTCGCGGCGTTCGACGGACAGATCGGGCAGGCCGCGTATGCGGCATCGAAGAGCGGCGTGGTGGGCATGACGCTGCCGATCGCGCGCGAACTCGCGCGGTTCGGCATTCGCGTGGTGACGATCGCGCCGGGCATCTTCGCGACGCCGATGATGGCCGGCATGCCGCAGGACGTGCAGGACGCGCTCGGCAAGAGCGTGCCGTTCCCGCCGCGGCTCGGCCGCCCCGAAGAATTCGCGGCGCTGGTGCGCCACGTCGCCGAGAATACGATGCTGAACGGCGAAGTCATCCGTCTCGATGGCGCGCTGCGCATGGCACCGCGCTGACACTGGAGGAATGCAATCATGACGACACAGGATCCGATCGTAATCGTCGGCGCGGCACGCACGCCGATGGGTGGTTTTCAGGGCGACCTGGCCGCGGCCAGCGCGAGCGAGCTCGGCGCGGTGGCGATCCGCGCGGCGCTCGAGCGCGCGAACGTGCCCGCGGAGCGCATCGACGAAATCGTGTTCGGCTGCGTGCTGCCGGCCGGCCAGGGTCAGGCGCCGGCGCGGCAGGCCGCGCTGAAGGCCGGCTTGCCGCTGGGTACGGGCGCGACCACGGTCAACAAGATGTGCGGCTCCGGGATGAAGGCCGCGATGTTCGCGCACGACCTGCTGCTGGCCGGATCGGCGGACGTGGCGGTCGCGGGCGGGATGGAGAGCATGACGAATGCGCCGTACCTGCTGCCGAAGGCGCGCGCGGGAATGCGCATGGGGCACGGCCAGGTGCTCGACCACATGTTCCTCGACGGGCTCGAGGACGCGTACGACAAGGGCCGGCTGATGGGCACGTTCGCGGAGGATTGCGCGCAGGCTTACCAGTTCACGCGCGAGGAGCAGGACGCGTTCGCGATCGCGTCGCTGACGCGCGCGCAACGCGCGATCGCGGAAGGGCGCTTCGTGTCGGAGATCGCGCCGGTGACGGTGAAGGCCGGCAAGACGGAAGCCGTCGTGTCGATCGACGAGCAGCCGGGCAAAGCGAAGCTCGACAAGATTCCGACGCTCAAGCCGGCGTTCCGCGAAGGCGGCACGGTGACGGCCGCCAATTCGTCGTCGATTTCCGACGGTGCGGCCGCGCTCGTGATGATGCGCCGCTCGGAAGCAGACCGGCTCGGCCTCGCGCCGAAGGCGGTGATCGTCGGGCATTCGACCTACGCGAACAAGCCGGGGCTGTTCGCGACGGCGCCGATCGGCGCGATCCGCAAGCTGTCGGAGAAAACAGGCTGGAACCTGCGCGACGTCGACCTGTTCGAGATCAACGAAGCGTTTGCGGTGGTTGCGATGGCCGCGATGCGCGATCTCGACCTGTCGCACGACAAGGTGAACGTGCACGGCGGCGCGTGCGCGCTCGGCCATCCGATCGGCGCATCGGGCGCACGCGTGATGGTGACGCTGCTGGCCGCGCTCGAAGCGTATGGGCTCAAGCGCGGCGTCGCGTCGCTGTGCATCGGCGGCGGCGAGGCGACGGCGATCGCGATCGAGCGCGTCGCGTAACGCGCGCCGGGAGGACGCAGGCGGTCTGGCCCGGCGCCATACCGCCGCATCGGCGAAGCGCGTCACGCGCGCTTCGCCGAACCCGCCGTCATTCGACCGTTTCGCCTTTCGCCTGCAGGTCGGCGTGATAGGACGAGCGCACCATCGGCCCCGATGCGACCTGGCTGAACCCGAGCGCAAGCGCGCGCTGCCGCAACTGCGCGAATTCCGCGGGTGGAACGAAGCGCTTCACGGGCAGGTGGTGGCGGGTCGGCTGCAGATACTGGCCGAGGGTCAGCATGTCGACACCATGCGCGCGCAAGTCGCGCATCACCTGTTCGACCTCGTCGATCTCTTCGCCCAGGCCCAGCATCAGGCCCGACTTGGTCGGCACGTTCGGCGCCGCGGACCTGAATGCCTGCAGCAGGCCCAGCGAGTGCCGGTAGTCGGCGCCCGGCCGCGCCTCGCGATACAAGCGCGGCACGGTTTCCAGATTATGGTTGAACACGTCCGGCGGGGATGCCGCGAGCAGGTTCAGCGCGACCTCGTGCCTGCCGCGAAAATCCGGCGTCAGCGCCTCGATCCGGAGTGCCGGGTCGATCCCGCGTGCGGCGCCGATGCAGGCCGCAAAGTGTGCGGCGCCGCCGTCGCGCAGGTCGTCGCGATCGACCGACGTGATCACCACGTACTTGAGCCTCATCGCTGCGATCGTTTCGGCGAGTCGTGCCGGCTCGTCCGGATCGAGCGGAAGCGGGCGGCCGTGTCCGACATCGCAGAACGGACAACGCCGTGTACAGATGGCGCCCATGATCATGAAGGTCGCCGTGCCGTGAGCGAAGCACTCGCCGAGATTCGGGCAACCGGCTTCCTCGCATACCGTATGCAGCTTCTGCTCGCGCAGGACCTTCTTGAGCGCCATCACCTCGCGCGAGCCGGGAAAGGCGGCACGAATCCATTCAGGCTTGCGCGGCATGTCGGCCGGTTCGGTCGCGACGATCCTCACGGGGATGCGAGCCATTTTTTCGGCGGCGGAGAGCCGGGTTCCGGCGGCCATCGGCGTGTTGCGGATATTCGTGTTCGCCATGGCTTACCCGCGGTAGTAGCGTTGCGCGACGAACGGGGTTCTCGCGACTTCCATCGGAACCGGTTTGCCGCGGACGATCGCATGCAGTGCCGTGCCCGGTGTCGCGAATTCGGCCGCGACATGGCCGATGGCCACCGGGCCGCCGTACGTCGGACCGAAGCCGCCGCTCGTCACCGTGCCGATCGAGCGCCCGTCGGCGTCGACGATGTCGGCGCCCTCGCGCACCGGCACCCGGTCTTTCACGACGAAGCCGACGCGTCTTCTTTTCACGCCCTCGGCGATCTGCCGCGCGACGACATCCGCGCCGGGATAGCCGCCGGCGCGTGCACCGCCAGGGCGTCGCACTTTCGAGAGGGCCCACAGCAGCCCGCCTTCGATCGGCGTGGTGCCGGTGTCGATGTCGTGGCCGTACAGGCACAGGCCGGCTTCGAGACGCAGCGAATCGCGCGCGCCGAGACCGATCGGCTCGACGGCAGGGTCGGCCAGCAGCAGGCGTGCTAGCGCTTCCGCCCGATCGGCCGGCACGGAGATCTCGTAGCCGTCCTCGCCGGTGTAGCCGGAGCGGCTGACCATGCACGCCGCGCCGGCCAGCTCGACACGCGTGCTTTGCATGAAGACCAGTTCGGCCAGGCGGGGCGCCAGGCGCGCCAGAATCGACGCGGCGGCCGGCCCTTGCAGGGCGAGCAGCGCGCGGTCGGCCAGCTCGACGACGTTACAGCGGTGGCCGATCCGTTCCCTCAGATGGCGGAGGTCGCGGTCCTTGCACGCGGCGTTGACGACCGCGATCAGCTCGGCGTCGCCGAGGCGGGTGATCATCAGGTCGTCGAGAATGCCGCCTTGCTCGTTCGTGAACAACGCGTAGCGCTGCATGCCCGGCGGGAGGTCGATCACGTCGACCGGCACCAGCGTTTCGAGCGCGGCGGCGGCATCCGGGCCCGACAGCAGCACCTGTCCCATGTGCGAGACATCGAACAGCCCGGCCTGCTCGCGCGTGTGAAGATGCTCTTTGAGGATGCCGAGCGGGTACTGGACGGGCATTTCGTACCCGGCGAACGGAACCATCTTCGCGCCGAGCTCGACGTGAAGGTCGTGAAGTGGAGTACGGGAAAGTGGGATCGTCATCGTTGTTCCGGATCAACAGGATTTTAGGAGATCGCGCGCGGCACAGCTTCGGAGTACGGAATGAACGACTGGAACGATCCCGTATCCGGAGGCGTGTCCCGTTCTCCGGAGCGACGTCGAAGTCGCTCCCGAAGAACGGTCGGGCAATGGCCCGAGCGGCCGTTACTTGCCGTATACCGGGAATGCGCCGCACAGTTCGGCGACGTGTCGCCGAACGCGGTCGATGACCGACGGGTTCTCGATATCGGCCAGGATGTCGCAGATCCAGCCGGCCACCGCGCGCGCTTCCGCTTCCCTGAAACCGCGGCTCGTCACGGCAGGCGTGCCGATGCGAATGCCGCTGGTGACGAACGGGCTCTGCGGGTCGTCGGGCACCGCGTTCTTGTTCACGGTGATGTGCGCGCGGCCCAGCGCCGCATCGGCCGCCTTGCCGGTCAGCCCCTGGCGGATCAGGCTGACGAGGAACAGGTGATTGTCCGTTCCGCCGGAGACGATGTCGAAGCCGCGTTTGACGAACGTATCGGCCATGGCCCGGGCGTTGGCGACCACCTGCTGCTGATGGATCCGGAACCCGGGCGACAGCGCTTCCTTGAACGCAACGGCCTTGGCGGCGATGACATGCATCAGCGGGCCGCCCTGGATGCCGGGGAACACGACGGAATTGAGCTTCTTCTCGATCTCCGGGTTCGTCCGGGCGAGAATCAGGCCCCCGCGCGGGCCGCGCAACGTCTTGTGGGTCGTCGTGGTGACGACGTCCGCGTGCGGCAGCGGATTCGGGTACGCGCCGGCCGCCACCAGGCCCGCGACGTGGGCCATGTCGACGAACAGGTATGCGCCGATGGCGTCGGCGATCTGCCGGAAGCGCGCCCAGTCCACCACGCGGGAATAGGCGGAGAAGCCGGCCGTGATCAGTTTCGGCCGGTGCGCGGTCGCCAGCGCCTCGACCTGGTCGTAATCGATCTCGCCGGTTTTCGCGTTCAGGCCGTACTGCACCGCACGATAGAGCTTGCCCGAGAAATTCACATGCGCGCCATGCGTCAGGTGACCGCCGTGCGCGAGGCTCATGCCGAGTATCGTGTCGTGCGGCTCGAGCAGTGCCATGTAGACGGCGGCGTTGGCCTGGCTGCCGGAATGAGGCTGCACGTTCGCGTAGTCGGCACCGAACAGCGCCTTTGCGCGATCGATCGCCAGCTGCTCGACAACGTCGACGAATTCACAGCCGCCGTAGTAGCGCTTGCCCGGATAGCCCTCGGCATACTTGTTGGTCAGCACCGAGCCTTGCGCCTGCAGCACGCGCGGGCTCGTGTAGTTTTCCGAAGCGATGAGCTCGATATGGTCTTCCTGGCGAATGCGCTCGCGTTCCATCGCCGTCCACAGTTCGTCATCGAAGCCTTCGATCCGCATGTCTTTGCTGAACATTTTTCCTTCTCCTGGTATCGGTGCGGCGCGCACGTCGGGTGCGCGGCCGCTCAAGCAGGGTTGAGTGTCGTTACGAGTGGGTCGGCCGGCGCGTCACGATCGATACGCTTCCATCGGCGGACACGAGCACACGAGGTTGCGGTCGCCGTAGACGTTGTCGACCCGCGAAACCGGCGGCCAGTACTTGCCGCCTGCCGTCGCCGCGACGCCGAGCGGATAGACGGCCT
This sequence comes from Burkholderia sp. Bp8986, assembly GCF_003854225.1. Taxonomy (NCBI): domain Bacteria; kingdom Pseudomonadati; phylum Pseudomonadota; class Betaproteobacteria; order Burkholderiales; family Burkholderiaceae; genus Burkholderia; species Burkholderia sp. Bp8986. The sequence continues at coordinate 9,127 of NZ_QTQM01000059.1, forward strand.
GTTCGCGCGAATACGCGTGAGGCCAGTCGCCCACGAGTTCGGCCGCCGTGTGCGGCGCGTGCTTGAGCGGATTGTCTTCGGCATCCAGCGTGCCCGCTTCCACGGCTGCGATTTCGGCGCGGATCGCGATCATCGCGTCGATGAACCGGTCGAGTTCGGCCTTCGATTCCGATTCGGTCGGCTCGATCATCAGCGTGCCGGCGACCGGGAAGCTCATGGTCGGCGCGTGGAAGCCGAAATCGATCAGGCGCTTGGCGACGTCGTCGACGCTGATGCCGCTGCTGTCCTTCAACGGCCGCAGGTCGATGATGCATTCGTGCGCGACGCGGCCGTTCGGCCCCGTATAGAGAATCGGGTAGTGTGGCGAGAGGCGCGCGGCGATGTAGTTGGCGTTGAGGATCGCCACCTCGGTTGCACGCTGCAACCCGCGCGACCCCATCAACGTGATGTAGGTCCAAGTGATCGGCAGGATGCTCGCGCTGCCGAGCGGCGCCGCGGACACCGCACCGATCCCCGGCACGCTGCCCTCCCGATGCCCGGGCAGGAACGGCGCGAGATGCGCCTTGACGCCGATCGGGCCGACGCCGGGGCCGCCGCCGCCGTGCGGGATGCAGAAGGTCTTGTGCAGGTTCAGGTGGGACACGTCGCCGCCAAACGCGCCCGGCCGGGCGAGGCCGACCAGCGCGTTCATGTTGGCGCCGTCGATGTAGACCTGGCCGCCGTGCGCATGGACGATGTCGCAGGCGTCGCGTACGCGGGCCTCGAACACGCCGTGGGTCGACGGATAGGTGATCATGATCGCGGCCAGCCGGCTGTCGTACCGGGCGGCCTTGGCGGCGAGGTCCTCGATGTCGACGTTGCCGTCGTCGTCGCAGTCGACGACGACGACCTGCATGCCGGCCATCTGTGCGGATGCCGGGTTCGTGCCGTGCGCCGACGACGGAATCAGGCAGATGTCGCGCCGTGCCTCGCCGCGGCTCGCGTGATACGCGCGGATCGCGAGCAGGCCCGCGTATTCGCCTTGCGAGCCCGCATTCGGCTGCAGCGACACCGCATCGTATCCGGTGATCGTGCACAGCATTGCCTCGAGTTCCCGCGCCAGCACGCGATAGCCGTCGGCCTGTTCGGCCGGTGCGAACGGATGCAGCCGGGCGAACGCCGGCCACGTGATCGGCATCATTTCCACGGTGGCGTTCAGCTTCATCGTGCAGCTGCCGAGTGGAATCATCGTGCGGTCGAGCGCGAGATCCTGGTCGGCGAGCCGGCGCAGGTAGCGCAGCATTTGCGTTTCCGAATGGTGGCTGTTGAACGCCGGGTGCGTGAGGAAGGCGCTCCGGCGCAGCAGGGGGGCAGGCAACGCATCGGCGGTGGCGGCGTCGACGGCCGCGAAGTCGGGAACGGCGCGCCCTTCGGAGAAGATCGACCAGAGCATGACGATATCGTCGGACGTGGTCGTCTCGTCGAGCGAGATGCCGATCCGGCGCGCGTCGATGGCGCGCAGGTTGACCCGGCGGGCCCGTGCCGCCGCGTGCACGGCATCGGTGCGAATGCCGCTGTCGACGGCGATGGTGTCGAAGCAGTATTCGGTTGGCACGGCATGGCCGAGCCGGCGCAGGCCAGCGGCCAGGATCGCGGTGAGGCGGTGGATGCGGCGCGCGATCGCGGTCAGTCCGTGCGGGCCGTGATAGGCCGCGTAGAAGCCGGCGATATTGGCGAGCAGTACTTGCGCGGTGCAGATATTGCTGGTGGCCTTTTCGCGCCGGATGTGCTGTTCGCGCGTCTGCATCGCGAGGCGCAGCGCCGGGCGGCCGTGCGCGTCGATCGACATGCCGACCAGTCGTCCCGGCATCGTGCGCCTGAACGTGTCGCGCGTCGCGAAATAACCGGCGTGCGGGCCGCCGTAACCCAGCGGCACGCCGAAGCGCTGCGTGGTGCCGACCGCCACGTCGGCGCCGAATTCGCCCGGCGGCGCGAGCAGGGTCAGCGCGAGCAGGTCGGCGGCGACCACGGCCAGCGCGCCGTTCGCATGCAGGGTGCCGACCACGTCGCGGTAATCATGGATGTCGCCGAAGGTGCCCGGATATTGCAGCAGCGCGGCGAAACAGCCGGTGGCGGACAGATCGCGGCGCGGATCTCCGACGACGATCTCGATGCCGAGCGGCTCCGCGCGCGTGCGAACGATCTCGATCGTCTGCGGATGGCAATCATGTGCGACGAAGAAGATCCGGCTGTCCGACCGGGCGAGGCGCCGGCAGAACGTCATCGCCTCGGCGGCCGCGGTGCCTTCGTCGAGCATCGACGCGTTGGCGATCTCGAGGCCGGTCAGGTCGGCGATCATGGTCTGGAAGTTGAGCAGCGCCTCCAGGCGGCCTTGCGAGATTTCCGGCTGGTACGGCGTGTAGGCCGTGTACCAGGCCGGATTTTCCAGCACGTTGCGCTGAATGACCGGTGGCGTGTGGGTGTCGTGGTATCCCATGCCGATGAACGAGCGGAACACCTGGTTGCGGCCTGCCAGTGCAGCCAGCCGGTCCAGCGCGTCGGCTTCGGTGCAGCCGGGAGGCAGGGCGAGCGGGGCATCGCTGCGGATCGCCGCGGGGACGACCTGTTTCACCAGCTCGTCGACGGAGTCCACGCCGAGCACGGCCAGCATCGCGGCCTGTTCGTCGGCATCGGGGCCGATGTGGCGGCGGACGAACGACGCGCGCTGCGCGACGGAATCGAATGCGTTCATGGCCGTCTCCGTCATTCGCCGATATAGGCGCGATACGCGGCGGCATCCATCAACCCGGTCAGCTGCTCCGGGCTGTCGATGCGCATCCTGAAGAACCAGCCATCGCATTCCGCCGAATCGTTGACGAGGCTCGGCGTGTCGCCCAGGGCGGCGTTCGCTTCCAGCACGGTGCCGGATACCGGCATCTTGACCTCGCCGGCGGCCTTGACCGATTCGACGGTGGCGGCCTCGTCGTACTGGGCAAAGGCGTCGCCTTCGTTTGGCAGTGCGACATAAACCAGATCGCCCAGCTGCGATTGCGCGTGGTCGGTAATGCCGACGGTGGCGCTGCCGTCGTCTTCGACGCGCAGCCATTCATGGGATTCGGTGTATCGGACCTCGCTCATATGCTCTCTTCCTGACAGGGTTGCGTTGAGTGATGCGGCACACGCAAGCCGGAAGTGCACGGGCGGGAGGATGACCGACGAGTCGGCATCCGGACGAGACCGGGGCATTCCAGGCTGCGTGCCTGATGCCCCCTCTGTCCGTTTGCCTGAGAGATTGCGCGCCCCGGCGGGGCGCTTCTCCTTCGGCGAGGCTTGGTCGACGACCAGAGGCCTACTCTCCAGAGCGCTAATCGATGCGTCAGTCCTTTTGCCTGAGAGTTTCTGGGGCGATTCCCCTTCGGCGCCGCCGGACGGCGGTCTCTCCTGACACATCCCGATAGCTGGCGACAATCTAGTCGCACGCCCGCGGCGGTGTCAACACCCCATTCGACCGCCCATGCGGCGAGGCAGATGCCGCGGCACGGCGCAGGCGCGCCGAAAACGGCGCGCGGCATGGCGGAGCAAGGCCGCGCGGCGATCGCGGCCGGTCGATACTTCGGTGGAGACCGAAATGAATATCCGATATCGACTATCTGTCCGCCGGCGGGGGGCGGTTGCCCGACTGGGCCATCAGGTCGTCGAGGAACGCGCGAAGCACGGTCGGCTGCGCGGCGCCGCGGCGCGTGATCGACGAGAACGGCCACGCGGACGTGAGCTGTTCCGCGGCGAGCTGGCGCATCTGGCCGGCGTCGACCCACTGTCTCGCGTAGTGCCGCGGCAGAAAGCCGATGTAAGCGCCCGTCAGGATCAGGATCGCCTGTGCCTCGACATTGTCGACGGTCGCGGCCGCGCTGCCGCTCTCGAGCAATTGCAGGTCGCGCTGCTGCAGGAACGCGCGCGCGACCACCTGGCTTTGCCGGACGCGCTCGATCAGCGCGTCGCCGGTGGCGTCGGTCGAGAACAGCGGATGGTAGCGGCTGCAGTAGAGGCCGTCGGGCTCCTCGTACAGCTGCGTGTAGGACAGGCCGGCGACGGTGAGCGGGAAGTGGCCGATCGCGAGGTGCAGCCGCCCGTCGAGCACGCGCTCCTCGAGCTCGGCCGGCGTGCCGATGTAGATGTCGAGCTGGACGTCGTGACCGCGCGAGACGAACCGGCGCAGCGCGAGCGGCAGGATGCTGTCGGTGTCGGTGACCGTGTTGTCGATGATGCCGAGATGAAGCCGGCCCGAGATGCGCTGCTTGAGCGCGTGTGTGTCCATGCAGAACGCTTCCACCGCGAGCGCGAGGCGCTGCGCGGATTCGTAGGTCGCGACGCCGTGTTCCGTCAGACGAAAGCCGCTGCGGCCGCGTTCGCACAATTTGACGCCGAGGCGCGTTTCGAGGCTGGTCATCTGCTCGCTGATGGTCGACTGGCTTACGTTCAGCGCGGCCTGCGCGGCGGAGAAACCGCCGCATTTCACGATGGTCATGAAAATCCTGAGCAGTTTCAGGTCGATGTCCTGCAGCTGTTTCACGTTCCGTTCTCCTCCGTCCGTCACATCGGAATATCCGATATGGACATCTGATGCCTGCTATTTTTCCGGAAAAAATTTTTGCCCATAGTGACCGCAAAGGCAAGCGCATGGACGGCCGTGCGCCGAAGACGAATCCGCATACAGATGGAGACGGAGACAATGCAGAACAACAGCTATGAAAAGGGCAGGCTCAACCTGCCGTTCGTCGGTCACTGCACCTTTGCGAAGGCGCCGGTGTGTCTCGACTGGGAGAACATCGACGCGGACGTCGCGATCCTGGGTGCGCCCAACGACATGGGCACCCAGTGGCGCTCGGGCGCGCGCTTCGGCCCGCGCGGCATTCGCGAGGCGTCGACGCTGTTTTCGTTCGGGCACGCGGGCGCCTACGATCACGAAGACGACGTGCTCTACCTGACCGAGGACCAGGTTCGCATGGTGGACGTCGGCGATGCGGACATCGTGCACACCGACATGGCCACGAGCAATGCGAACATCGAACTGGCCGTGCGCAAGATTCTCGCCGGCGGGGCGATGCCGGTAGTGCTCGGCGGCGATCATTCGGTGCATGCGCCGGTGATCAAGGCGTTCGAAGGCCGCGGGCCGATTCACATCGTGCATTTCGATGCGCACCTCGACTTCGTCGACGAACGCCACGGCGTGCGATACGGACACGGCAACCCGCTGCGCCGGGCCTCCGAGATGGACCATATCGCCGGCATGACGCAGCTCGGCATCCGCAACGTCTCGTCATCCAACCGCAGCGACTATGACGCGGCCCGTGCCGCGGGTTCCAACATCCTGTCCGTGCGCGATGTCCGGCGCCTCGGCACCGACGGCGTGCTCGAGCAGATTCCGCAGCGCGGCGCCTACTACATCACGATCGACATCGACGGCTTCGATCCGTCGATCGCGCCGGGAACCGGCACGCCGAGCCACGGCGGTTTCCAGTACTACGAAGTGCTCGAGATCATCCAGGCGCTCGCGAAGCGCAGCCACGGAAGCATCGTCGGCATGGACCTGGTGGAAGTGGCGCCGGCTTACGATCCGACCGGCACGACGTCGATCCTGGCCGCGCAACTGCTGATGAACAGCATCGGTTTCATTTTCCACGCGCGCAGCCTGGCCCGCGCCCGCTGAGACATTCATATCAGGAATCGGGCGCGACGTCTCGCGGGACGCCCGAAGTCACTACCGTACGGCCCGGGGGACCTCGCCGAGAGGCGCCGGGCAGGCTATCAAGGAAGATCAACATGGATGCCGTAGTCGCGCAATATCTCGATCGTCACGATGTTTCCCAGGCGACCCGCAACTTTCTCGCCAGGCCGATGAAGATGTTCATCGGCGGCGCGTGGGTGGACGGCAGCGACGGCCAGTTCAGCGCCGTCACCGAGCCGTCGACCGAGGGCGTCATCACGCAGATTCCGTTCGCGACGCCGGCCGATCTCGACCGTGCCGTCGCCGCCGCCCGCCACCAGTTCGATCACGGCGAATGGCGCCGCCTCAAGCCGCTGGAGCGCGAGCGGCTGCTGCACCGGCTGGCCGACCTGATCGAGGTGCACGCGGACGAACTCGCGGAGATCGAGTCGATCGACATGGGCAAGTCCGTCGCGCAGGCCCGCGCGATCGATATCCAGGGCACGGTCGATACGTTCCGCTATTTCGCCGGCTGGGCATCCAAGCTGCACGGCCGCACGGTCGAGCCGTCGCTGCCGGGCAACTATCTGGCTTATACGCGCAAGGAGCCGATCGGTGTCGTGGGCGCGATCGTGCCGTGGAACTATCCGCTGCAGACCATGGCCTGGAAGCTGGCGGCCGCGCTGGCGGTCGGCTGCACGACGGTCGTGAAGCCGGCCGAACTCACGTCGCTGTCGACGCTGCGCTTTGCCGAACTGGTGCAGGAAGCCGGCATTCCGGACGGGGTGGTCAACATCGTGACCGGTCGCGGCAGTGTGATCGGCGCCGCGATGGCGAGCCACCCGGGCATCGACAAGCTGACCTTCACGGGTTCGACGCCGGTCGGGCGCGACGTCGGGCAGAACGCGGTGCGGCACATCAAGCGCGTGACGCTCGAACTCGGCGGGAAATCCCCGGTCATCGTGCTGGACGACGCCGATATCGATGCCGCCGCGCAGGCCGTGGCCAACGGCGTGTTCTTCAACTCCGGCCAGGTGTGCGACGCGGGCACGCGGGCCTACATCCACCGCGACATCCATGACCGTTTCCTCGCGGCGCTCGCCGACTACACGGCGACGTTGAAGATCGCCCCCGGGCTGGATCGCGATTGCTTCATCAGCCCGCTCGTGTCGGCCAGGCAAAAGGACACGGTCCTGTCGTACATCGAATCCGGCATCCGGGAAGGCGCCGAATGCTACTACGGCGGCCGCGCCCATGCGGGCCCGGGGCACTTCGTCGAACCGACGATCTTCGCGCATTGCCGTCCCGACATGCGGATCGTCCGCGAGGAAATCTTCGGCCCGGTGCTCGTGACCGCGCCGTTCGACACGCTCGACGAGGCCGTGGCGCTCGCGAACGATTCGTCGTTCGGCCTGGCCGCCGCGATCTACTCGAACGACCTGGGCCGCGTGCACGGCCTGATTCCGCGGTTGCAGGCGGGCACGGTCTATGTGAATGCGCACAGCACCATCGATCCGGCGCTGCCGTTCGGCGGGTTCAAGACGTCCGGGTTCGGCAAGGACCTCGGGCCGGAACAGCTCGACTATCTGATGGAGACCAAGTCAGTCTGCATCACGCTTCCCTGACCGGTTGCACGTGATGTGCCGCCTTCGGCCGGCATGCACGGCAAAAGCCTGCAGCCGGCCGAAGGCGGCCTGATTCCGATGCGAAATCTTCTCGACCCGTTCGTCCGGACCGGTCCGGGGAATTCGCTCTGCTTAGCCCTTTGCGATCATGGGGTACGACATGCAGGCAGAAACAAACGTATTGAAGGCGCCGCGCGGCGACCACGGTGCCATCGAGGCGCACTCGATCGACTTCGTCCCGGAAAGCGAGCGTACCGACCGGCTGGCCAGCCAGGGGCCGTTCTGGTTCGTCGGGAACTTCACGTTCTTCACGATGACGATCGGCTTCGTCGGGCCGAGCGTCGGTCTCGATTCGTTCTGGACCACCGTCTCGGGCACGCTCGGCATCATGTTCGGCACGCTGTTCATGGCGTTCCACGGCTCGCAGGGACCGCATCTCGGCTTGCCGCAGATGATCCAGTCGCGCGCGCAGTTCGGTTATCGCGGCGTCGTGCTCGTGCTGCTGGCGACGTTGTTCGTCTTCGCGGGCTTCAACATCGTCAACCTGGTATTGATGATGCAGGGCCTCAGGACGCTGTTCCATTGGGATCCGCTGCAGGTCGCGCTGGTCGTGACGGTGCCGGCCACGATCCTCGCGATCCTCGGACACGACTGGATGCACCGGACGTTCAAATGGTCGTTGTATCTTTCGCTGCCGCTTTACGGCCTCGTGACGCTGGCGGTGCTGGCCGGCTGGATCCATGACGCGCCGGCGGCGGCCGGTGCGCCGGTCGTGAAGCTGGGCTTCAACTGGACCGGCTTCATCGCGCAGTTCGCGGCGGCGGCCAGCTACAACATCGCGTATGCGCCGTACGTGTCGGACTATTCGCGCTACCTGCCGAAGAACACGCCGAGCGGCAGGCTGATCGCCGCGGTGTTCGTCGGGGCATCGCTGTCCGGCGCGTGGATGATCGCGGTGGGCGGATGGCTCGGTGCGCACCTGCATGCGACCGATGTGCTCGTCGCGCTCCACGGCGTGGGTGCCGGAATCGCGCCGCAGCTGGGCACGGCGGTCGTGGCCATCACGATCGTCGCGTTCCTGCCGGTGATCGCGATGAACATCTACAGCGCGAAGCTGACGGCCATCACCAGCGTGGACTCGTTCCGGAAGGTGGAGCCGACCGCGAAGGCACGGATCGCGGCGATCGTCTTCGTCGTGCTGCTGCAGTTCGGCGTCGCGATGCGCATCTACGCGTCCGGTTCCGGCCTGTCGGTGCTCAACATCTATCTGGTGGTGATGCTGTATTTCCTGGTGCCGTGGACGGCAGTCAACCTGACCGACTACTTCTTCGTGCGCAAGGGGCGTTACGCGGTACCGCATTTCTTTCGCCCGCGCGACAGCCTGTACGGGAACTGGGGCGGACGCGGCCTGCTTTCGTACCTGATCGGGTTCGTGTCGATGGTGCCGTTCTTCTGCATCTTCGACGGCGACCGCGAGGTCTATGTCGGCCCGCTCGCGAAGGCGATGGGCAGTGTCGACCTGGCCTGGCTGGTGGGGCTGATCGTCTCGGCGCTCGCGTACTACGTGCTGTGCCGGTCGCTCGACCTGCGGCGCGAGGAAGCGGAAATCGCGCACATCGAAGCGCACATGCCGGAGTTCACCACCGGCGAGAAAAAGCGCGGCTGACCCGGCACGCCAGGATCATTCATCGAGCAGGATAATCAAGATGACTAAATACTACGACTACATCATTGTGGGCGCCGGGTCGGCGGGATGCGTGCTGGCGAACCGCCTGACCGAGGATTCGAACGTCAGCGTGCTGGTTCTGGAGTACGGCGGAAGCGATCGCAGCGTGATCATCCAGATGCCGAGCGCGTTCTCGATGCCGATGAACACGAAGCGGTTCAACTGGCACTACGAGACGGCGCCGGAACGGAACCTGGACGGACGCCGCCTGCATTGCCCGCGCGGCAAGGTGCTCGGCGGCTCGTCGTCGATCAACGGCCTGGTCTACATTCGCGGGCATGCGTGCGATTTCGACGAATGGGAATCGCTCGGCGCGCGCGACTGGGGATACCGCAACTGCCTGCCGTATTTCCGCAAGGCCGAGAGCTACAAGTTCGGCGGCGACGAATATCGCGGCGCGGACGGCCCGCTGAGCACCAACAACGGCAACAACATGCAGAACCCGCTGTACGGCGCATGGGTGGAAGCGGGGGCCGAGGCCGGCTACATCAAGACCGACGATTGCAACGGCTACATGCAGGAAGGGTTCGGCGCGATGCACATGACGGTCAAGAACGGCGTTCGGTGGTCGACCGCGAACGCGTACCTGCGCCCGGCGATGCGGCGACCCAACCTGACCGTTCTCACCCATGCGATGACGCGCCGGATCGTGATGGAAGGCAAGCGCGCGGTCGGCGTGGTCTACGAGCAGGGCGGCGTCCAGCACACGGTACGCTGCACGCGCGAAGTGCTGGTGTCGTCGGGGCCGATCGGCTCGCCGCATCTGCTGCAGCGCTCGGGGATCGGGCCGGCCGACGTGTTGAACAAGGCAGGGATCGAGGTCGTGCACGACCTGCCGGGCGTCGGCGAGAATCTTCAGGATCACTCGGAAATCTACATTCAATACGAGTGCAAGGAGCCGGTGTCGCTCAACGGCAAGATGGGGCTGCTCGGCAAGGCGATGATCGGCCTGCGCTGGCTGCTGTTCAAGGACGGGTTGGGTGCCAGCAACCATTTCGAGGCAGGCGGGTTCATCCGTTCCGAAGCAGGGCTGCGCTGGCCCGACATCCAGTTCCACTTCCTGCCGGCGGCGATGCGTTACGACGGCGACAAGCCGTACAAGGGGCACGGCTTCATGGTGCTCACGGGGCCGAACAAGCCCAAGAGCCGCGGGCACGTTCGGGTTCGCTCCGCCGATCCGTACGAGCATCCGGAGATCCGGTTCAACTATCTCGACCGCGAGGAAGATCGCGAGGGGTTCCGTCGCTGCGTGCGCCTCACGCGCGAGATCGTCGGGCAGCCGGCCATGGATCGCTTCCGCGGCGTGGAGCTGGCACCCGGCCCGGACGTGACGACGGACGACGAGATCGATGCGTTCGTGCGTGCCAACATGGAAAGCACGATGCATCCGTGCGGCTCGTGCCGGATGGGCGAGGACGCGATGGCCGTGGTGGATTCGGAATTGCGCGTGCGCGGCGTTCAGGGCCTGCGCGTCATCGATTCGTCGGTGTTTCCGACCGAGCCGAACGGGAACCTGAACGCGCCGACCATCATGCTGGCTGAGCGGGCGGCCGATCTGGTGCGCGGGCGGAAGACGCTCGCGCCGTCCGATGCGTCGGTCGGCTTCGTCGAGAACTGGGAAGCGCAGCAGCGCACGGGCGTTCCCAAGCGCAAGGTGGCCGCTTAAGCGCGGCGCACGGCGGCGCGCGTTCGGCGGTCACGTCACCGATCGCGCGCCGCCTCCGGCGACACCGCGCCGCACGCGCGGATCACGAGCTGCACGACCTCTTCGGTCGTCTCGGCGAAAGCCTTCTGCGTGAGCGCGCGCTTGCCGCTCAGCGCGCGGATCTGCGCATCGAAATCCGCATAGTGCTGGGTGGTCGCCCAGATCAGGTACATCAATGCGTGCGGATCGATCGGCGCGAGCAGGCCGCGCGCGATCCAGCCTTCGATCACCTTCACGCGCGTGTCGAACCACGGCTTCACGCGCTCCGACAGGATGTCCTGCATGTGCGCGGCGCCGTGGATGATCTCGTTCGCCCAGACCTTCGAGCCGAGCGGGCGCCGTCGCGACAGATCCATCTTCGCGCGCACGTAGCTGGCGATCGCTTCGACCGGATCGTCGCCGGTCTCGAACGATCCGGCCGCGCGGTGCCAGTCTTCGAACAGGTCGTCGAGCACACGGCGGTACAGCGCAAGCTTCGTCGGGAAGTAGTAATGCAGGTTCGCCTTCGGCAGGCCCGCGCGCTCCGCGATCATCGCGGTGCTCGCGCCGTCGAGCCCGCGCTCCGCGAACACGGCTTCCGCGCAGGCCAGCAGATGCGCTTCGTTGGACTCGCGGATGTGTGCCTTGCGTCGCCGCAAAGGCGTGCCCGTTTCGTCGTCGCCGATGGTGTCGGCGGCCGCCTGGTCATGTCTCATCGTTGCCCTCGCGCGGCATGCATGCCGCGTTGGGCTTCATTCTAGCCGCTGGTTCGCATCGAACGCACGCGCTGGCCCACATCGGCACGCGCGGTGCTGCGATGCGGTGGCACGTTTCTCGCTCGATCGATTCACGCAAGAAAGACATTGCGCTGCGCATTTTGATCGTCTAAAACCTGTCCAATCGGACAGGATTCGACGAGCGGCGGAACGTAGTGCCAACCCTGACGCCGTTTGATCGGACGAATCGCGCGAACGATGCGCATCTGCACCTCGCAGGTGCGGGTTTGCCCCGACGGCTGCAATGCGCGCACCGGCATCGGCCGGGATGACGGCATGACCGACCCCACAGGAGCGATACGAATGGACACGGTATCGGAAACAGTGAAGCGGGCAGGATTCGACACGTCGATCAAGGTCGACGGCAGGCGGTTGTGGGACAGCCTGATGGAGGTCGCGAAGATCGGCGCCACGCCGAAAGGCGGCGTCTGCCGCCTCGCGCTGACCGATCTCGACAAGGCCGGCCGCGACCTGATCGTCGGCTGGGCGAAAGCCGCCGGCTGCGCGGTGACGGTCGATACGATGGGCAACGTGTTCATGCGCCGCGCGGGCCGCGTGGCCGACGCGGCGCCGGTCGTCACCGGGTCGCACGCGGACTCGCAGCCGACAGGCGGCCGCTTCGACGGCATCTACGGCGTGCTCGGCGGTCTCGAAGTGATTCGCACTCTGAACGACCGCGGCATCGAGACCGAACACCCGGTCGAGGTCGTGATCTGGACCAACGAGGAAGGCTCGCGCTTCGCGCCGGCGATGGTGGCGTCGGGCGTGTTCGCCGGCGTGTTTACGCTCGAGTACGGGCTGTCGCGCAAGGACGTCGACGGCAAGACGATCGGCGAGGAGCTCGCGCGCATCGGCTACGCGGGCGACGTGCCGTGCGGCGGCCGCAAGCTGCACGCGGCGTTCGAACTGCATATCGAGCAGGGGCCGATTCTCGAGGCCGAGTGCAAGACGATCGGCGTCGTGACGGACGCGCAGGGGCAGCGCTGGTACGAGATCACGTTCACCGGCCAGGAAGCGCACGCGGGGCCGACGCCGATGCCGCGCCGCCGCGACGCGCTGCTCGGGGCGTCGCGCGTGGTGGATCTCGTCAACCGGATCGGCCTCGATCATGCGCCGTTCGGCTGCGCGACGGTCGGGATGATGCAGGTTCACCCGAACTCGCGCAACGTGATTCCGGGCCGCGTGTTCTTCACCGTCGATTTCCGTCATCCGGACGACGCCGTGCTCGCGAAGATGGACGCCGCGCTGCGCGACGGCGTCGCGCGCATCGCGGGCGAGATCGGGCTCGAAACCGAGCTCGAGCAGATTTTCTACTACGAGCCGGTCGCGTTCGATCCGGCCTGCGTGGCGGCCGTGCGCGACGCGGCCGAGCGCTTCGGCTACTCGCATCGCGACATCGTGTCGGGTGCGGGGCACGATGCGTGCTACCTGGCGCAGGTGGCGCCGACGTCGATGGTGTTCGTACCCTGCGTCGACGGCATCAGCCACAACGAGATCGAGGACGCGACGCCTGCGTGGATCGAGGCCGGCGCGAACGTGCTGCTGCACGCGATGCTGTCGCGTGCCTGCGAGCCGGCTTCATGACGGACGGGATATAGCGCGGCCGGCAGGCTGCGCACTGCGTGACATTGGCATTCCAAAGCATGACCGCCCCGACTGTGCATTCGCAGCCGGCGGGGACGGCTTTGTCTCCACCCAGTCGAAGGAACGCGTATGACCACCCAGCCAACCGGCGATATCGCCGCGCATCGCCTGTCGTCCACGCAACTCTCGTGCGAATTCGCCGATATCGCGCCGCTGCTCGATCCGACTGCCGCCGCGGCCGCCGCCAGCCGCTGCCACTACTGCTACGACGCGCCGTGCGTGCAGGCCTGCCCGACGCAGATCGACATCCCGGGCTTCATCCGCAAGATCGGCAACGGCAACCTGAAGGGCGCCGCGACCGACATCCTGTCCGCGAATCCGCTCGGCGGGATGTGCGCACGCGTGTGCCCGACCGAGATCCTGTGCGAAGGCGCGTGCGTGCGCAATCACCAGGATGCGCAGCCGGTCGCGATCGGCGCGCTGCAGCGCCACGCGACCGACTGGGCGACGGCGAGCGGCGCGGTGCGCTTCACGCGTGCGCCCGATACGGGGCGGCACGTCGCGGTGGTCGGCGCGGGGCCGGCCGGGCTCGCGTGCGCGCACCGGCTCGCGCTCGCCGGGCATCGCGTCACGCTGTTCGATGCGCGACCGAAGGCGGGCGGCCTGAACGAATACGGGATCGCCGCGTACAAGACCGTCGACGATTTCGCGCAGCGCGAAGTCGAGTGGTTGCTGTCGGTCGGCGGCATCGCGCTGGAGACGGGCGTCGCGCTCGGCCGCGACGTGACGCTCGACGCGCTGCGCGAGCGGCACGACGCGGTGTTTCTCGCGATGGGCCTCGGCGGCGTGCGCACGCTCGCGATCGACGGCGAGCAATTGACCGGCGTGATGAACGCGGTCGACTTCATCGAGCAGGTGCGCCAGGCCGACGCGCTGGAGAACGTGCCGGTCGGGCGGCGCGTGGTCGTGATCGGCGGCGGCAATACGGCGATCGACGCGTCCGTGCAGAGCCGCAAGCTCGGCGCGCAGCGCGTGACGATGGTGTACCGGCGCGGCGCGGACGCGATGAGCACGACCTGGGCCGAACGCGAATTCGCGCAGAAGTGCGGCGTCACGCTCGTCACGCACGCAAAACCGGTGCGCATCGCGGGCGCGAACGGGCACGTGACGGGCGTCGAATTCGAGGCCGCGTCGGGTGAGCGCTTCACCGTCGATGCGGACATGGTGCTGAAGGCGATCGGCCAGACGCTGGTGCCGGACGGTGTCGCGGCCACGCTGCTGACCGAGGACGGGTCGCGCATCGCGGTCGACGCGGACGGGCGCACGGCCTTGCCCGACGTGTGGGCCGGCGGCGATTGCGCGGCGACGGGCGGCATCGACCTGACGGTGCAGGCCGTGCAGGACGGCAAGCGCGCGGCGGCCGCGATCGACGCGGCGCTCGCGCAGCGCGACGCCCGGGCCGCGTGAGCGCGCGATACGCACCTGCACCGCGGACCTCGTGCGCACCACGATAAACGCTCTCACCGACACGGAGCCGAACATGGCCGACCTTCGCTGCACCATCGCAGGCATCACTTCGCCGAATCCGTTCTGGCTGGCCTCCGCGCCGCCGACCGACAAGGCATACAACGTCAACCGCGCATTCGAGGCGGGCTGGGGCGGCGTCGTGTGGAAGACGCTCGGGCTCGATCCGCACGTCGTCAACGTCAGCTCGCGCTACGGCGCGGTGCAGTGGAACGGCCAGCGGATCGCGGGGCTGAACAACATCGAGCTGATCACCGACCGGCCGCTCGACGTGAACCTGAAGGAGATCGCGCAGGTGAAGCGCGACTGGCCCGACCGCGCGCTGATCGTGTCGCTGATGGTGCCGTGCAACGAGCGCGACTGGAAATGGATCCTGCCGCTCGTCGAGGATACGGGCGCCGATGCGGTCGAGCTGAACTTCGGCTGCCCGCACGGGATGAGCGAGCGCGGGATGGGCGCGGCGGTCGGCCAGGTGCCGGAATACGTCGAGATGGTCACGCGCTGGGTCAAGGAAGGCACGAAGCTGCCGTGTCTCGTGAAACTCACGCCGAACATCAGCGACATCCGGATGGGCTCGCGCGCCGCGTACAAGGGCGGCGCGGACGGCGTGTCGCTGATCAACACGATCAACTCGATCGTCGCGGTGGATCTCGACCAGATGGCGCCGATGCCGACCGTCGACGGCAAGGGCACGCACGGCGGCTATTGCGGCCCGGCGGTCAAGCCGATCGCGCTGAACATGGTCGCCGAGATCGCGCGCGACCCGGAGACGCCGAACCTGCCGATCTCCGGCATCGGCGGGATTTCGTCGTGGCGCGACGCGGCCGAGTTCATGGTGCTCGGCGCCGGCAGCGTGCAGGTGTGCACCGCCGCGATGCATTACGGATTCCGGATCGTGTCGGATCTCGTCGACGGGCTGTCGAACTGGATGGACGAGAAGGGCTACGCGACGCTCGACGACATACGCGGCCGCGCGGTGCCGAACGTCACCGACTGGAAATACCTGAACCTGAAGTACGACATCAAGGCGCGCATCGACCAGGACCGCTGCATCCAGTGCGGGCTGTGCCATATCGCATGCGAGGACACGTCGCACCAGGCAATCACCGCATTGAAGGACGGCGTGCGGCATTTCGAAGTGGTGGACGCGGCGTGCGTCGGGTGCAATCTTTGCATGCATGTGTGTCCGGTCGAGCAATGCATCACGATGGAGCGGGTCGATGCGGGCGACTACGCGAACTGGACCACGCATCCGAACAACCCGGCGCGGGCTGATGCGGGTGCGAGCCCGGCGGAACCCGCGAAACACGAGAAGCACGCGAAGGCGGCCTGACCGACGTCCGGCGGCGCGGTATCGCCCGCGCTGCCGCTTGTGTCCTGTTCTGCCGGCATCGCACGATGCCGGCGTCGACGTTTACGTGGAGCGCATTCGATGAAACCAGCAGCGATTCCCGCCGAACCCGACAGCGCCGCGGCGCCGGCCGGCAGCCTGTACAACGACGACCTCGCGCCGACGACGGCGGCGCAGCGCACGTGGCGCTGGTATCACTTCGCCGCGCTGTGGGTCGGGATGGTGATGAACATCGCGTCGTATATGCTCGCGGCCGGGCTGATCCAGGAAGGCATGTCGCCGTGGCAGGCGGTGCTGACGGTGTTGCTCGGCAACCTGATCGTGCTCGTGCCGATGCTGTTGATCGGTCATGCGGGTGCGAAGCACGGGATTCCGTACGCGGTGCTCGTGCGGGCGTCGTTCGGCACGCAGGGCGCGAAGCTGCCCGCGCTGTTGCGCGCGATCGTCGCGTGCGGCTGGTACGGCATCCAGACCTGGCTCGGCGGCAGCGCGATCTACACGCTGCTCAACATCCTGACCGGCAACGCGCTGCACGGCGCCGCGCTGCCGCTCGTCGGCATCTCGCTCGGGCAGCTCGCGTGCTTCCTCGTGTTCTGGGCGCTGCAGCTGTACTTCATCCTGCACGGCACCGATTCGATCCGCTGGCTCGAAAGCTGGTCCGCGCCGATCAAGGTCGTGATGTGCGTCGCGCTCGTGTGGTGGGCGACGTCGCAGGCGGGCGGCGTCGGCTCGATGCTGTCGGCGCCGTCGCAGTTCGTCGCGGGCGGCAAGAAGGCCGGGCTGTTCTGGGCGACGTTCTGGCCGGGCCTGACCGCGATGGTCGGCTTCTGGGCGACGCTCGCGTTGAACATTCCCGACTTCACGCGCTTCGCGCATTCGCAGCGCGACCAGATGATCGGGCAGTCGATCGGGCTGCCGCTGCCGATGGCGCTGCTGTCGGTGGTGTCGGTCGTCGTGACGTCGGCCACCGTCGTGATCTACGGCAACGCGATCTGGGATCCGATCGACCTGACGAGCCGGATGACCGGCATCGGCGTGGGCATCGCGCTCGTGATCCTCACGCTCGACACGATGTGCTGCAACCTCGCGGCGAACCTCGTCGGCCCCGCATACGATTTCTCGAGCCTGTGGCCGAAGGCGATCTCGTATCGCGCCGGCGGGATGATCACCGCGACGATCGCGATCGTGATGATGCCGTGGAAGATCCTCGCGACGACGGACGGCTACATCTTCACCTGGCTCGTCGGCTATTCGGCGCTGCTCGGGCCGGTCGCGGGCATCCTGATGGTCGACTACTTCCTGATTCGCGGCACGCGGCTCGATACGCGCGCGCTGTTCGACGAGCGCGGCGACTTCAGCTATGCGCGCGGCTGGAACCCGGCCGCACTGGCGGCGCTCGCCATCGGCGTGCTGCCGAACCTGCCCGGCTTCCTGCACACCGCGTTCCCGGCGTCGTTTCCGAACGTGCCGGCGTTCTTCAACACGCTTTACACGTATGCGTGGTTCGTCGGCCTCGTGCTGGCGTCCGGCGTGTACGGCACCTGGATGAAGTGGCGTGCGGCGCAGCGCGCGCAGATCGCGAACGCGTGATGCGCGAACGCATGCGGCACCCGACAGTCAACGAGGAGGCAACGACATGGCAATCCTGATTCGCGGCGGCACCGTGGTCGATGCGGACCGCACTTATCGCGCGGACGTACTGTGTGCCGACCCGCAGGACGGCGGCACGATCCTGCAGATCGCCGAGACGATCGACGCGCCGGCCGGCGCGACGGTGGTCGACGCGCACGACCAGTACGTGATGCCGGGCGGCATCGATCCGCATACGCACATGGAACTGCCGTTCATGGGCACGACGGCGAGCGACGATTTCTATTCGGGTACGGCCGCGGGGCTGTCGGGCGGCACGACGAGCATCATCGACTTCGTGATCCCGAGCCCGAAGCAGCCGCTGATGGACGCGTTTCACGAATGGCGCGGCTGGGCCGAGAAGGCGGCCGCCGACTACGGCTTCCACGTGGCCGTCACGTGGTGGGACGAATCGGTGCACCGCGACATGGGCACGCTCGTGCGCGAGCACGGCGTGTCGAGCTTCAAGCACTTCATGGCGTACAAGAACGCGATCATGGCCGACGACGAGGTGCTCGTGAACAGCTTCTCGCGTTCGCTCGAGCTCGGCGCGCTGCCGACCGTGCACGCGGAGAACGGCGAGCTCGTGTTCCAGTTGCAGAAGGCGCTGCTCGCGCGCGGGATGACGGGGCCGGAGGCGCATCCGCTGTCGCGCCCGCCGGAGGTCGAAGGCGAGGCCGCGAACCGTGCGATCCGCATCGCGCAGGTGCTCGGCGTGCCGGTGTATATCGTGCACGTGTCGTCGAAGGACGCGGTCGATGCGATCACGCGCGCGCGCAGCGAGGGGCTGCGCGTGTTCGGCGAAGTGCTGCCGGGCCATCTGGTGATCGACGAGGCCGTGTATCGCGACCCGGACTGGACGCGTGCGGCCGCGCACGTGATGAGCCCGCCGTTCCGCTCGGCCGCGCATCGCGAAGCGCTGTGGCGCGGGCTGCAGGCCGGGCAGCTGCAGACGACGGCGACCGATCACTGCGTGTTCTGCGCGTCGCAGAAGGCGATGGGCCGCGAGGACTTCACGAAGATCCCGAACGGCTGCGGCGGCGTCGAGGACCGCATGTCGGTGCTGTGGCATCACGGCGTGAATCAAGGCCGCATCACGCCGAACGAGTTCGTGCGGATCACGTCGACGAACGCCGCGCAGATCTTCAACCTGTATCCGCGCAAGGGGGCGGTGCAGGTCGGCGCCGATGCCGACCTGGTCGTATGGGACCCGGCCGCGACGAAGACGATCTCGGTGAAGACCCATCACCAGCAGGTCGACTTCAACGTGTTCGAAGGGATGACGGTGCAGGGCGTCGCGACCCACACGCTCACGCGTGGGGCGCTCGCGTGGGCCGACGGCGAGCTGCGTGCCGTGCGCGGTGCGGGGCGTTACCTGAAGCGGCCGCCCGCGGCCGGCTACTACGAGGCCGCGCGCATCGCGAACCGGCTGCGCGAGCCGCATCCGGTCGAGCGCGCCGGCTGAACGCGCATGAAACCGGCTCGAGGCCGGTTCGCAACGGGTTCGCAACGGGCTCGAAACGGGCTCGAAACGGGCTCGAAACGGGCACACGCGCTGCGCAGTCAGCGCGCGTCGACGGTGTTTGCCTCGCGGATCGGAATCACGGTGCGCGCGCCGCACTGGCGCAGCAGGTCGCGCAGCTCGTTGATGACCGGAAACACCTCGTGGTTCCAGTCGGCGCCTTGCCGGTCGTGCGCTTCCTGCTCGCGCTCGACGATCCAGCGATCCTCGCGGAAGATCCGCTCGGTGAACCAGACCAGCAGCGGCCACGCGAGATCGAGCGCGAACGGGATGCCCGGCTTGTGGATCGACAGCAGTCCGAACGTGCGGTTGGTGCGCTGTTGCGCGTCGAGCGGCACGTAGACGATCCACAGGTCCATCACGAGCGTGCCTTCGCTCGAGCGGATCTGCAGCGTCTGGTACGGGTAGCCCGTGCGCACCGTCATCACGCTCTTGTCGGCCTGGTCGGTCGGTTTCTTGCTGGCGCCGAACACGAGCGCCTCGCCGACCGGCTGCTTGCCTTCCATGCGTGCGAACGTGTAGTCGACCTCGACCCAGTCGTCGCCGCGGCGGCGGCCGAGCGCCCGCGCCCGCATCTGCCCCATTTGCTTGCGATGCAGGAACTGATGGTTCATGTCCATCAGGTTCTCGTGCATGAACGAGTAGTGGCACTTGACCTCGCGACCGAAGCGGCGCGTCTTGTACGCGGGATCGTCCGCCGATTCCAGCGCGGGGAACGGGCGTTCGTCCGCGAGCGTCGCGTCGCCGGGGAACACGAAGATCAGCCCGTGCGCCTCGCGGCACGGATACGCGCGCACGCCGTTGGGCAGGCGCTCGCGGCCGAGGTACGGCACGTCGACACAGCGGCCGCTGTCACACGCGTAGGTCCAGCCGTGGTAGCAGCAGCGCAGCGTTTCGCCGCTCACGACGCCCGCATGCAGCGGCACCTGGCGGTGCGCGCAACGATCTTCGAGCGCGTAGACGGCGCCGGATTCGGTGCGCACGAGCACGATCGGATCGCCGGCGAAGCGCACGCCGAGCGTCTTGCCGCGCTTGAGTTCGCGCGACCACGCGAGCGGATACCAGTGATCGGGATGGATGGGCACGCGGCGCAGGTCGCGCACGATCGAGCCGCCGGACGGTTCTTCGAGAGCACTGCTGTCAGACAAAGGCACTGCGCGCATGCGTGACGCCTCCTGGCTGGCTGGAGAGTTCCGAGCGCCGCGCGGTGCGCGGCGGGGGACTGATCTGGAGAAGTCTACGCGAAGTTTGCCCGCGAAGCTGACCCGATGCGGGTTTGCCCGGCCCGGACAGCATGCGTTTCGTTGATGCAGCGCAAACGCGGCCGGCGGCGCGGGCCGGCCGGGTCAGCGCGCACACCGGCCGCCGCGGCGCCGGCGGTCCCTCACAGGCCCGCGTCGCGCCACAGCACCGCGTCGGCGCGGTACAGCGCCGGAAAGCGCTGCTTCAGCCCGGCGACCTTCGGCAGGTCGTTGAACGCGATGTACGGCGCGTCGGGATGCAGCTCGAGGTAGTTCTGGTGATACGCCTCCGCCGGATAGAAGCCCTTGTACGGCTCGACGCGCGTGACGACGGGCGCCGGGAACGTGTGCGCGGTGCCCAGCTGCGCGATGTAGGCGGTCGCGACCGCGCGCTGCTGCGCGGTGGTCGGGAAGATCGCGGAGCGGTATTGCGGCCCTTCGTCGGGCCCCTGACGGTTGAGTTCGGTCGGGTCGTGCGCGACCGAGAAGAACACCTGCAGCAACCGGCCGTAGGTGACCTGCGTCGGGTCGTAGACGATGCGCACCGATTCCGCATGGCCCGTCAGCCCGCTGCCGACCAGCGCGTAGTGCGCGGTTTCGGAGGCGCCGCCCGCGTAGCCGGCCGTGACCTGCTTCACGCCCTTCACGTGCTCGAACACGCCCTGCACGCCCCAGAAGCAGCCGCCGGCGAGCACGGCCGTTTCCTCATGGGAGGCGCCCGGGGTTTCGTCGAGCGTCGGCGCGGGCACGGTGCGCATCGGTTCCGCGGAACTGACGACGCGCTGGTAGCCGAACACGGCGGCGGCCGCGAGGGCGATCGCGCCGATGCGGCGCAGCATGGCCGCCCGTCGCCGCGGTGTGGAATCGCGAGTGGATGTCGGAATCATGAGTTGCTCCTTCGAAATGCGGGACGGAATGAGGTGGACGCGAGGCGGACGGGAGGCGGCGCGCGTGACGGCGTCCGCCGCTGCGTGCGCGTTCAGCCGAACGTAAACGCATAGGCATCGACGCCGGGATCGAGAAACTCGATCGAGAACGTGCGGTCGGCGATCGTGCCCGGCTGCCGGACGAGCTGGTACAGGCGCTGGCCGGTGACGGTGCCGTAGCCCTGCGCATCGACGTCCGTGCCGTGTGCCGCGCCGGGCGCCGCGCCGTCGAGCGTCACGCGAAAGCGCACCGGCCTGCCGTTCGCGCCCGGGCCGAGCACGAGGTGCAGGTCGCGCGCATGGAAGCGGTAGACGATCCGGCCGGCCGGCGCGGCGAGCGTCGCGCGCTCCGCACCGACCTGCCAGGTGCCGGCGAGGCCCCAGTCGTTCAGGTCGGGGTGCGCGGGCGCGTCGTAACGGTGTGCCGCGTCGCGCACGACGCCGCCGGGCGACGTGAAGTCGTCCGCGCGCGCATAGCCGACGTAGGTTTCGGGCGAGCGGACGTCCGCGCTGTCGGCCGCCGCGAGCGCGCCCTTCGCGGGGGCGCCGGCGAGCCCGAGCGGCACGTTCAGCGCTTCCGGGTGGCCGGCTTCGGCGAGCAGCGACTGGATCGCGCGTTCCGACTGCGCGTATTCGCCTTCGCCGAAGTGGTGGTGGCGGATCCGCCCTTGCGCGTCGACGAAGTAGTGCGCGGGCCAGTATTCGTTGCCGAACGCGCGCCAGATCGCATAGCCGTTGTCGATCGCGACCGGGTAGTCGATGCCCAGGTCGTGCACGGCCTTCTTCACGTTGCCGATGTCGCGCTCGAACGCGAACTCCGGCGCGTGCACGCCGATCACGACGAGGCCGTACGGCGCGTACTTGCGCGCCCAGGCGGCCGTGTACGGCAGCGTGCGCAGGCAGTTGATGCACGAATACGTCCAGAAATCGACGAGCACGACCTTGCCGCGCAGGCCGGCCGCGTTCAGCGGCGGCGAATTCAGCCACTGCACGGCGCCGTCGAGCGACGGCAGCGTGCCTTCGACGGGCAGCGCGGCCGGTGCCTGCGGCGCCGGCGTCGTGCCGGCGGTGCGCATCATCGCGGCGCCGGCCGCCGGTGCATCACCGGACGTCGCGGCCATCATGGCGCTGGCGGGCGCGGCACCGTTGCCGCCGGCGGTATCGCTGGTCGCGGACGTCGCCGCCGGCGCGCCATGCGAGCGGCCGCCGAGCCGGTCGACGAGCTTCGTCTCGAGGCCGCCCGTCGTGACGGTCGACAACTGCGCGAGCGCCCCCGTGTCGAGGCCGAGCGCGATCGCGCCGACGCCGGCCAGCAGCGCCGCGCCGATCCCGCGCTTGATCCATTCGCCGGCGCCGAGCGAGCGCTTCATCGCGGCGAACACCTTGCCGCCGATCACGAGCGCGACGCCGAGCGACGTCGCCGCGCCGGCCGCATACGCAACCAGCAGCAACGTCGTGCCGACGCTCGCGCCGCGCAGCGCGGCGCCGGTCAGCACGAGCCCGAGGATCGGACCCGCGCACGGGGCCCACAGCAGGCCGGTCGCGACGCCGAGCAGCAGCGAAGACGCGGGGCCGGCCGGGCGGCCGTCGCGCTGCGCGAACCCGGTGAGGCGGTTGCCGGCCGCGACGAGCGGGCGCGTCAGGTGCTCGGCGAAGCGCGGCAGCAGCAGCGTCAGGCCGAACACCGCGAGCAGCACGATGGCGAGCCAGCGGCCGGCCTGGTTGGCCTGCGCGACCCAGCCGCCGCCGACGGCGGCGAGCGTCGCGACGACGGCGAACGTGAGCGCCATGCCGATCAGCAGCGGCAGGCCGGTACGCACGAACGGCTGGTCGGCCCGCGCGAACACGAACGGCAGCACGGGCAGGATGCACGGGCTCAGGATCGTGAGCACGCCGCCGAGATAGGCGAGGACGATGAGCAGCATGGAGCGGTCTCCGGTCGTTCAGGAAGGCGGCGGCCCGTCAGGCGGCGGCCGGGTGGAAGGCGAGCGCGAGCCCGTTCATGCAGTAGCGCAGGCCGGTAGGCGGCGGGCCGTCGTCGAACACGTGGCCGAGATGGCCGCCGCAGCGGCGGCAGTGCACTTCGGTGCGCGACATCCCGTACGACGGATCGAGCGCGGTCGCGACCGCGTGGTCGAGCGGCTTCCAGAAGCTCGGCCAGCCGGTGTGGCTGTCGAACTTGGTGTCCGACGAGAACAGCGCGAGGTCGCAGCCGGCGCACGCGAACGTGCCGTGGCGGTGCTCGCCGTTCAGCGGGCTGCTGTACGGCGGCTCGGTGCCGGCGTTGCGCAGCACCGTGTATTGGGCGGGCGTGAGGCGGCGGTGCCATTCGGCGTCGCTGCGGGTGATCTCGAACGGGGCGGCCGTCGGTCCGGCGGCGGGCGGCGCGGCGAACGCGCGGCCGACCAGCGCACGGCGGCCCGTCGACGACAGCGCCGCGAGTGCCGCAAGGCCGGTCGCGCCGGCGAACAGCAGATGTCTGCGGGTGGGCATGATGGGCTCCTGGAAGCAGGTCCTGAAAACATGCGCACAGAGTAGGTGGCGGGCGGTGTCGAAGTCCTCACGGAAAGTTAAATGAATCGTGATATCTGGGGTGTTCCATAGGGGGCGGTGGAATCCGTCGATGCTCCAACTGGCAAAAGCCTTCGAACGAGTGAGCCGCCGATATTTACCGAGCACCGGTTCACGCCACGATTTTTAGTGTTTTTTTAGGCAGTATGACTTCGCGTGAGGTAGAGGGCTGGCCTGCGGTGGGGAAGCAAACGCGGGTTAGCATTGCTGCCAGAGCCGCACGGTGTGGACGGTGCCACACCCGGCACTTTCCCGCACGGAGGCCAGCATGGGACACGATAGCACGCTGTACGTCGGTCTGGATGTTCACAAGGACTCGATCACGGTCGCGTACGCGCTCGGCTCGAACGAGGTGGAACTGCTTGGCAGAATCGGGACGACGCAGACGGACATCGATCGGCTGTGCAAACGTCTGCAATCCAAAGCACACTGTATACGCGTCGTCTATGAAGCGGGCCCGTGCGGATATGGGCTCTACCGTCAGCTCGCGAAAAAGGGATTTGACTGCATGGTGTGCGCACCGTCACTGATTCCTAGAAAACCTGGCGAGCGCGTCAAGACCGACCGACGCGACGCAGTCAAGTTGGCGCGGTTGCTTTGTACCGGCGACCTGTCAGCAGTGTACGTGCCTACCATAGACGATGAAGCGTTTCGCGATCTGGCACGTGCGTGGGTGAGCGCCAAAGACGATATGAAGCGTGCGCGGCAACGGCTAAAGGCCTTCCTGCTGTCGCATGGCGTGCGCTATACGGGCCGGGCCGACTGGGGGCCTGCGCACCGGCGCTGGCTGAGCGCATTTTCGTTCGACAACCTTTGGCAGCAACTGGCGCTTGACGAGCTTCGACGCGCAATCGAGGACCGGCTCGCGCAGTGTGATCGGCTCGAGGTTGCGCTGCGCGAGGCGGTGGCCAACTGGCGTTTTTATCCTGCTGTACTGGGCTTACAGGCCATGCGCGGTGTGCAGTTCACTACGGCAGTGGGCATGCTCGCCGAATTGGGCGATCTTTCACGCTTCGCGCACCCGCGCCAGTTGATGGCCTGGCTTGGCGTTACTCCGTCAGAACATTCCTCCGGCAACAAACGTCGCCAGGGCAGCATCACCAAAACGGGTAACGGCTATGCAAGAAAGTTGTTAGTCGAGGCCGCCTGGAGCTACCGGCACCCGGCACGTGTGAGCCCCGAGATCCAGCGGCGACATGAGGGTCTTCCCAAGCCCATCATAGATCGCGCCTGGGACGCGCAGACACGACTGTGCCGGCGTTATCGCAAGCTCGTCGCTCACGGAAAGGAAAAGAACATCGGTGTGGTCGCGGTCGCCCGCGAGCTCGGTGGGTTCATCTGGGACATCAGCCGGTTGGCGATGTCGCTCGCCGTACCGCGCGAGGTGCATGTGGCGTAATGCAGAGCCTGAGTCCCCTTGACCTCACTTTAACCATTGGATGAAGAGTTTCCTGAAGGCGGCGTAGCCCGGCACGCGAGTAACCCGCGAGAACACTACGCAACGGAGAACATCCGACTTGCGAATTTAGATGGCGGCAGGCTCGTTGGGCGGACCTCTGTAATGCGGTAATCAACCCGCGAATATCAGTGTGATCCACCGTCGAGTTTTACTGCTACGTCGCCCTCAGGAAATTCGTGTGACATGTACTCGAGAAGCTGAAAACCGATCCCCATTGACACGCGAAGTCATATCAGTGTTCGTCGAATTGCGTGGCTAATCCGGACTTTGGCTTGCCGATCAAATCGGACTGGGAAACGAGCGTTGCTTGACTGCGGTCGCGAATCACACCGAGCGTCTGATGCGCATTGATAGACAGATGAGTTTGCAAGCTGGCGCGACCGGCGTGTGGGGCGCGTGTGGATGCGGAAGTTTGACAGTTTTTACGTCGAAACTTCAGGGGGCGAGTTAGGACGTGCGCGGTTGTGCAGTGAAAGGGGGCACGGCGCGCTCCGCCGAAGTGGTCCATGTCGAGGCAGGATCCGGCGGAATGAAGGGGAACATAGTAAGGGCTATGTTACCCTTCATTTCGGGACATCGAGCGGACGGCCCAGGCTCGTGTGGCTCACACGACTAAAGTTGAGTCGAGGCCCGGCTGCCGGTGGCGGGTAGAGGGGCGGCAGGAGACGCGGCACGAGACGATTCCGTAGTCCGCGCAGGTCGGCCGGGCAGATTCGGCTGGAGAAACAGTCAGGTTGTGGGACACCGGAAGCCGGACCACGTAGTCAGCGCGAGTGATGACGCCCGCACCGGCCCGCTGGTTGTGTGAGCGCTGGCCGGGCGGAAGACGTTCGCGATTGCTCTTGGCGAGCGTGTCCGCGACAGGTGTAAGCCGGAGTTCATTGGTGGGCTGCCCGTCGCAGGCGTTGGTGGGGCGGAGGCCAGCGATTTGCGTGTGTGTTGATGTCCACGCAGAACTGACCCACCTGAGGCTGTAGTTTTCATCGAATTTTGACCCACGTGATTGAATGCCCT
>NZ_QTQM01000060.1:0-34251 GCF_003854225.1 Burkholderia sp. Bp8986
AGCGCGCGCACGGCCGGGAAGGTCTTGCTGATGCCGCGCATCTCGAGCAGCGGCCGGGGGGACTCAGAACGCGACATAAGCGACCTCTTGCGTATCCAGGCCTGCACCGCGCAGGATGCCGGAGCGTGGTGAGAAATTGAAGAACATCGGCAGCGTCGCGGCGCCGATCGCGCCGGCGTCGGCGCCGAACGAGCCGCGCACGAGTTCCGGCGCGCTGCGGGCTTCCGGCGTGATGTCGGCGAGCGCCACGCCCAGGCGTTGCATGAGCGTGTCGAGCAGGCCGGCATCGACGTCCGAATCAAGGACGACGACCGGCAAATCGAGTACGGATAGCGCCCCGCGCAGCGCGAACGCGAGCGCATCGACGCAATCGTCGATCCATTCGTCGACGGCCGGCACGTTGCGTGCGATGCAGTCGTTGAGATCCGCGCGGTTCTCGACCCGCTCGCCGCAATGGCGCAGATGACGAATCAGCGCGCTCAACGACGCACGCGTCAGGAGGATGTCCCACGCGCCGTGCGGCGCGGGCGCCGAGGGCAGGCGGCTCGGGTGTACGGGCATCACGGCGAAATCGCCGGCGTTGCCGGTGCGGCCGTGCAGGCAGTCGCCGTCGATCGCGATCCCGCCGCCGATCACCGGTCCGAGGAACAGATAGACGAAATTGTCGCGTTGCCGGCCGCAGCCGTAAAAGAGCTCGGCGATGGCGGCCGCATTGCCGTCGTTTTCGCTGAACACCGGCAGCGGAATGACACGGGCGAGTTCCCGGGCCAGGTCGATCTCGGCCCACGCGCGGAAGGCTTCGGCCGGCAGGCCGAGTTCGCGCAGCCAGCTCCCCAGGTTGAACGGATGGGCCACGCCGACGCCCGCCAGCCGATCGCGATCCTGCGCGGGCAGCAGCCGTTGCATCTCTTCGATGTCGCTGCGAACCAGTTCGAGCACGGTCGCGGGCGGAGGGAGCAGGGTGTCGTGGGAGCGGCGGCCGATGATCTTGCCCGCGAAGTTGACCAGCGCCGTTTCGATGCGCATGCGGTCGATGCGGACGCCGATGCCGAATGCCCCATTCGGATCGAGACGAATCAGCGACGCCGGCTGGCCGCGCTGGCCTTCGGTGCGGCCGGCGAATTCGATCAGTTTCGCGTCGGCGAGCGACGCGATGATGCCGCCGACAGCCGCACTCGTCATGTTCGCGTGGCGGGCGAGGTCGGCCTTCGACGCGCTGCCGGTACGGCGCAGCGTCTTCAGCAAAAGGCGCTCGTTGTAACGGCGCACGTTGACCGAGTTGCTGCCCTGGCCGATGTGCGGGCTTCGCATGGCGTCTCCCTCCATGTGGCGCCGCTTTCGGCGCATTAAATAAATCAAGTTGATTTATTTAAGCATGCGCTCGGCGTCCAGTCAGTTAGGTAAACCCCGGAAAGACATGCTTGCGGAAGATGGCGGGTGCCAGGTCTCGATCGGTCAGGTGTTGACCGGCACAAATTCTGATTTATGGGGCCGGATTGGAATGCCTTGCGGGCATTGGCTCGCGGTGCAGGCGCGATGCAAAGCCCCAGTGCTGGCCAGTGCGATCTCCGGTCTGTTGGCGCCGACCGATTCGTCGACGCCGATCGGGTTCTGGCGCCTGTGATCGGGCCGGCACCCAGGTGAAGGGCCGCGCGGCGTGGGCGACAGGCGTGCCGAAGCCGCGATTTCATCCCGTGCCTGCAAGGATTGCCGACCCACACGCCGTTCCTTACATGGCCGGATCCCACTGCGGCGCGAACGCCGGACTGACGAGCCGCTGATTCTTCGGCAGGCCGGCGATCAGCGCACGATCAGCGTCGTCCAGGTTCACGTCGAGCGATGCCAGATTGGCGAGCTGATTGCGTTGCCCGGCCGCCTTCGGCACGGCGGCCACGTTCGGCTGGTCGAGCAGCCATTTCAGCGCCACCTGGCTCGGCAGCACGCGATGCTTGTCGGCGATCCGCTGCAGTTCCGGGATCTCCGACACGCGGTTGCGCGCGAGCGGGCTGTACGCGATCAGCGCCATGTCATGTCGGCGCGCGAATTGCAGCAACTGCGCCTGACCGAGCAGCACGTGATACTCGACCTGTATCGCGGCCAGTGGCGCCTGCATCTGTTCGACGACGGCGCGCAACAGCGCAAGCGGGAAGTTCGCGACGCCGATCGCGCGGGCGCGTCCCTGCTCCTTGAACGAAACGAGCGTGTCGATCGTCTCTGCAAGATTCCAGTCGGGCGCCGGCCAGTGGATCAGGAACAGGTCCACGTAGTCGCAGCGCAGCGCGCGCAAGGTGTCGTCGAGCGATTGCCGCATGCGTTCGGGGTTCAACTGGTCCCACCATACCTTGCTGGTCACGTGAATCTGCTCGCGCGGGACGTTCGAAGCGGCGATGGCGTTGCCGACCGCCGCTTCGTTCTCGTACGCGGCTGCGGTATCGATATGGCGATAACCCGACTCCAGTGCGAGCGCGACCGCGCGCGTGCATTCGTCGCCGAGCATGGGCCATGTGCCGAGCCCCAGTTTCGGCATGTTCAATCGATGGCGGTTGACGATGCGTTGCATGAACGACTCCTTCTCGATGGGGTGAGCCGGCGCGGCCTGCGCGTGCCGTGCCGGCGCGTTCGTCAGCGTTGCGCGCTGTCGCAGGTCGAGCGGTGCACCGCGGCCGCGGGTGATGTGCCCGTCGATGCCGCTTCGCGTCGCGCGACGAACTTCGCGATGCGCCAGCCGAATACGATGGCCGGGCCGAGCGTCGTGCCGGGGCCGGGGTACGTGCCGCGAAAGATCGACGCGAGATCGTTGCCGCACGCGAACAGGCCGGGGATCACGCGCCCGTCGACATCGATCACCTCGCCGTTCGCCGTGCCGCTCAACCCCGCGCTGCACGCGAGATCGGCCGGCCATACGGTCAGCGCGTAGTAAGGCCCCGCGCCGATCGGCCGGATGCACGGATTCGGCTGTTGGGCCGGATCGCCGTTGAAGCGGCTCATCGGGCTGCTGCCGCGCTGGAATGCCGGATCCTCGCCATTGGCGGCGTCGCGATTGTAGGTCGCGACGGTGCGCGCCAGGCCGTTCGCATCCACCTGCAACTTCGCCGCCAGCTCGGCCAGCGTTGCACCTTTCACCAGATAGCCGGCGCGTTCGAATTCGGCGATGCGGGCCGCGCTGCGCGCCGGCATCAGCAGGCCGAGGCCATAGGTGCGAATGAACGCAGCATCGACGATCAGATGGGCCGGCACGCTCGGACCGTTGCCGCTGTCGCGCAGCATGCCCATCACGAAGTCGTGGTACGAGTTCGATTCGTTGACGAAGCGCTCGCCGCGGCTGTTGACCGCGATGAGGCCGGGCTTCGCGCGATCGAGAATGATGTGCGGCCAGACGCTGTCGCCGTCGCCGCCCGTGGGGGCGCCCGGTGCGCGGCGGATCGAACACGGCATCCATAGCCCCGGGCTGTCGCCGCCGTTTTCGACCCGCGCATTGACGCGCTGTGCGCGGTCGACGCCGTCGCCGGTATGCGTATTCGGCGACAGCGACAGCGGCTGGGCCGCGGCAGGGAAGAACTGCCGGCGCAGCGACGGATGGCGCGTGATGCCGCCGGTCGCGAGCACCACGCCGCGCCGCGCGCCGATTCGCTTGCGACCGCCATCCGGTGTCGTGACGATGGCGCCGGTGACGCGGCCGTTCTCGCGCACGAGTTCGAGCAGCGGCGTGTCGAAGCGAATCTCGACCTGGCGTTTGAGCAGGCTGTAATAGAGCCGGGCGGCGAGCGCGTTGCCCATCACCAGCTGCGTGCCGCGCGGAAAACGCAGGCGATCCATCGCATAGCGCCCGACGACCGCGATCGTGCGCTTGAAGTTCGCGACCGACGCGAACGGCGCGAGCAGCGCATTGAGGTCGGCACGCGCGACCATCATGCCGCCGAGGCCCATGAATTCCTTGCGCGGCGGGCGCACGCGCGCGAACGCGCGGCCGAGCACACGCGCATCGAACGGCGCGGGCACGAGCGCCCGGCCGCCGTAGGCCGCGCCCGGGCCGTTGACGTAATCCGGATGTGCGGTGGCGGCGACGAACTTCACGTCGCTGATGCGCGCGAGTTCGTCGATCGCGTCGGGGCCGCTTTGCAGAAATGCTTCGCGCGCGTCGTCGCCGCCGCGCGCGCCGACCACCGACTGCAGGAAGCGGCGCGCATCGTCGACGCTGTCGGGCACGCCCGCGGCGACGCTCAAGCGTGTGC
Organism: Burkholderia sp. Bp8986; assembly: GCF_003854225.1. Lineage (NCBI taxonomy): Bacteria > Pseudomonadati > Pseudomonadota > Betaproteobacteria > Burkholderiales > Burkholderiaceae > Burkholderia > Burkholderia sp. Bp8986. The sequence continues at coordinate 4,233 of NZ_QTQM01000060.1, forward strand.
CCGGCACCCAGGTCGTGCCGCCCGACGTGGATGTGATGCCGCCCACCGCGGCGGTTTTTTCGCATATCAGGACGGCGAGCCCCTCGTGATGCGCGACGAGCGCGGCGGTCATGCCCGCCGCACCTGCGCCGAACACCAGCAGGTCCACCTCTTCGTCCCAACCCTGTTGCACTGCAGCCATGTCCACGTCTCCTTCGTTTCGTTCCGCCGCACGTCCGGATTCGTGCGCGCGGCGGAAGAGGCTTCGATCTTTGTGGAATGTTATTCCAATAACAAAGAAAGTGGAATAGTGTTCCGAAATATGTCCGGAAGACGAGGCGCGACTTCATTCAGGGTGCACGATGCCTGCACCGGCTGCGCGTCGACGCCGGCGCGGCGGAAACGATTCGGCAGGCCGCGCCGCGCATGACGATCGCGACCTGTCCACATGCAGTCAGGCGGCGGTATCGGTATCGACCAGGAATGCGACCATTCGATCGCAGACCCGCGCGAACATCTGCGTGCCCGTGACGGTTCGGCAACCGCGGGCACGCGCCGCCTCGATGAACGGCGTGAGCGGCGGTTTCGTGACGACGTCGCCGACGAACGCGGTGGCCGGCACGCGCGAGACGTCGACGGGCAGCGGATCGTCCGGCCGCATGCCCATCGGCGACGCATTGACGATCACGTCGAACGATTCGGCTGCGATATCCGCGGCGGCGACGCGCACCGTGCCGCGTTGCAGCGTGGCCAGCCGCTCGACCAGCGACGCGGTGCGGCCGGCATCGTTGTCGCGCACGTCGAGCGACGTGACACCCGCCATCACCAGCGCATGGCCGATTGCCGAGCCTGCGCCGCCCGCGCCGACCAGCAGTGCGCGCTTGCCGCGCAGGTCGCAGCCTTCGTCGCCGAGCGCGGCGACGAAACCGGTGCCGTCGAACATGCCGCCGTGCCAGCCGCCTTCGGCGGTGCGTCGTAGCGTATTCGCCGCGCCGAGGAATGCCGCTTCATCGGACAGGCGCGAGCAGAACCCGGCGGCGCTGAATTTGTGCGGCACGGTGATGATCACGCCGTCGACGTTGCGCATCGGTGTGATGCCCGCGAAGAACGCCGCAAGATCGGCCGGTGCGACATGAGCGGGAACGACCAGCGCGTCGAGTCCGGCCTCGCGCAGCGCGGCCGTCACGCCTTTCGGCGAACGGACCTGCGCGATCGGATCGCCGACGATGAAATGAATGCGGGTCGCACCGCTCAGGCCTTCGTCGAGCGAAACCGGGGCGGTCGGGGTCAAGGGGGCTGTCATGCTGTTTTCATCTCCTGGGTTGAACCGGCCTCGTCGTGTACGATGCCGAGCAATTTCGCCTGGGTGGCGGTGTCCTGTTCGAGCGCGACCGCGCTGCTTTCGTGCGCGACGCGACCGTTGACGAGCACGTACGCGCGATCCGCGATCGGCAGCACCATGTCGGCCTGGTGCTCGACGATCACGACGCTCGCGCGCTCGCGCAGCTTGACTACCGCGTCGAGCACTTCCTGTACGACGGCGGGCGCGAGCCCCTCGAACGGTTCGTCGAGCAGGATCGCCTTCGCCGGCGCCATCAGCGCGCGCGCGATCGCCACCATCTGTCGTTCGCCGCCGGACAGATGTTCGGCGCGCGCATCCTTGCGCGTCGCGAGTCGCGGGAACAGCGCGAACATCTCGTCGACGCTCGCGCCGCCCTTGCGTGCGGCGAGCCGCAGGTTCTCGGCGACCGTGAGGTTCGGGAACAGGCGGCGGCCCTCGGGCACCATCGCGAGGCCGAGTCGATTGATCTCGTGCGCGGGGCGCCCGGTGATGTCGTGGCCGTCGAACACGATGCGCCCGGCCGTCACGTCGGCGACGCCGGTCGCGGCGCGCAACGTCGTCGTCTTGCCGACGCCGTTGCGTCCGAGGATCGCAATCACTTCGCCTTCGTGGAGCGCGAGGTCGATGCCGTCGAGGATCGTGTTGCCGGTATAACCGGCCTTCACGCCTTCGAGGCGCAGCAGCGGGCGTCGCGCCGGTGCGGCATCTTCGTGCTGTGCGCCGCGTCGGGCGGCCAGCCTCGCATCGACCGGCCGCTCGCCCTTCGCGTGGCCCAGGTAGGCTTCGATCACCTCGGGATGGAGCGCGACTTCGGCCGGCGAGCCGTCGGCGATCAGGCGGCCGCGATGGAGCACGCTGACGCGATCGGAAATCGTCAGCACGCGATCGATGTCGTGCTCGATCAGCAGCACCGCGTGATGGTTCGCCAGCTCGCGGATGATCGCCGCCACGCGCACGCGGTCGGCTTCGGCAAGCCCCGCGAGCGGCTCGTCGAGCAGCAGCAGGCGTGCGCGAGTCGCGAGCGACAGCGCGATTTCGAGCAGGCGCTGCTCGCCGTGCGACAGGCTTTCGCAACCATGCGCCGCGCGCTCGGTCAGCCCGACCGCCGCGAGCAGCGACCAGGTCATCTCGTTCTGTTCGCCGAGCGTGTGCGCGTCGCGCCACAGGCCGAGGCGATCGTGCTGCGCGGCCTGCACCGCGACGCGCACGTTCTCGAACACGGTGAGATTGCGAAATACGCTGAGGATCTGGAACGAGCGACTCATGCCGAGCCGCACGCGGCGGAACATGGCGAGCTTCGTCACGTCCTTGCCGTCGAACGTGATCGTGCCGGCCGTCGGCGACAGCACGCCCGTCAGCATGTTGAAGAACGTGGTCTTGCCCGCGCCGTTCGGGCCGATGAAGCTGTGCAGCCGGCACGGATGGACGTCGAGGTCGATCCGTTCGGCGGTCACGAGCGAGCCGAAACGCTTCGACAATCCGCGCACGCTCAGCACGGGCGTGGCGGGATCGGTCTCGACGCCGCCCGCGCGATACGGCGCGATCGTGGCGGGGCGCACGGGAATCGTGTCGCGCACGAGGGTCCAGCGCGGACGTCGCAACAGCCGCTGCGCGATGCCGTGGATGCCCTCGGGCGAGAAGAACGCGAACGCGATGACGATCGGCGCGAAGATCAGCCACCAGTGCTCGGTCAGGCTGCTGAGCTTGTCTTCGAGCAGGATGAACGCGATCGCGCCCCACAGCGGCCCGAGAAACTGGTGGACACCGCCGAGCACGGTCATCAGCAGGCTGTCGCCCGCGTGCTCCCAGCTCAGGTTGTTCGCGTACGCGCCCTGCAGCATCAGGCACAGCAGGCCGCCCGCGTAGCCGATCACCGCAGCCGAGATCACGAACGCGCGCAGCTTGAGCCGATACGTGTCGTAGCCGAGGCTCGCCGCGCGCTGCTCGTTGTCGCGCAGTGCCTGCAGCGCCCGTCCGAACGGCGCGTGCACGAGGCGCCATAGCAGACACGCGATGGCGATCACCGTCACGCATGCGAATACGTGGAAGCCGACGGTCGTCGGGAAGGTCGGGCGCGGCACGTTCTGCAGGCCGTTTTCACCGCCGGTCACATCGGTCCACTTGAACGCGATCTCGAACGCGATCTGCGAACAGGCGAGGGTGAGCAGCGAGAAGTAGAGCCCGCGCCGGCGCAACACAACCGCGCCGATCAGCGCGGCGAGCACGGTCGTCACGATCACGGTGGCCGCCAGCGCGAGCAGCTCGTTGCCCAGCACGCGCAGCAGCGACACGGCGACCAGGTACGTGGCCGTGCCGAAGAACACCGATGCGCCGAACGGGACGAGCCCCGTATACGCGACCAGCAGGTTCACGCCCATCCCGTAGAGCGTGTAGATCGCGATCTGGGTCGCGCGCTCGAGCGGCGTGCCGGTCGCGGTGAGGGCAAGCGACACGACGGCGAGCGCGGTGGTCAGCACTGCAACCGGATGGCGGGTCAGATAGTCGAATTTCATTCGAAGCGCTCCCAGCGTTCACCAAACAGCCCGCGAGGGCGCACGAGAAGGACGAGTGCCATCAACGCGTACATCGCGACCGACGAGCCCGCCGGAAAGAACTGGACGGCCAGCGCGGTCGCGATGCCGACCAGCAGGCCGGCGACCACCGCGCCGGCGAACGAGCCGAGCCCGCCGATCGTGACGATCACGAACGCGGGCATCACGGCGGTCGTCGCCATCCCCGGCGTGACCGTGACGAGCGGCGCCGCGAGCACGCCCGCGGCACCCGCGAGCAGCGCGCCGAGCGCGAACGCGCCGGTCAGCACGCGCGGCAGGTTGATGCCGAGCAGGCCGACCATTTCAGGATCGCGGCTGCCGGCGCGCAGGATCCGCCCGTATGGCGTGTAGTTCATGAACCACCACAGCACGACGAGGATCGCGATCGTCGCGGCGAGCACGAACAGCCGATACTTCGTGATCAGCAGCGGCCCGTATACGAGAAACCCGTTGAGCATCCCGGGCGGACTGAACGGCAGCCCGCCCGCGCCCCACACGAGGCGAACCAGTGCGGTGAGCAGCAGCGACAGCGCGAACGTGACGATCAGGCCGAGGAGCGGCTCCTTGCCGTACAGGCGCCGGATGAACACCACTTCGATCAGCACGCCCACCGCCGCGACGAGCACCGGTGCGAGCGCGACGGCGGCCCATCCGAACTGCGTCGACAGTGCGATCGCGAAATACGCGCCGAGCGCGAAGAGCGCGCCATGCGCGAAATTCACGATGCCCAGCAGCCCGCAGATGATCGACAGTCCGATCGCAAGCAATACATAGAGGAACCCCAGCACCAGTCCGTTGGCGACCTGGGACAACAACATTTCAGCCATGCCCTTACTCCAGAGTGCGGCTCGCCGCGCCGCGCCGCGGCCCGTCGTGACGGGCGAGCGGCGGGCCGCGACGCGCGCGGGATACGCTTGGGGCGGCGGCGCGCGGGCTCAGCGCGCGGCCATCTTGCAGCCGATCTCCTCGCGTGTGCCGAAGAGACGGTCGAGGTCGCCGGGGTTCTGCGGCACGACGGAGATCGGGTCGAGCCAGTCCCATTTGTCGCCGATCCGGTCCTTCACCTTGAACACGCTCCAGCGCCGCAACAACTGGTGGTCCCACGGGCGGAAGTAGGCGGCGCCGCTGCCGTCGGCGAGCTGAATGGTCTCCAGGCTCTGCACGATGTCCGCGCCGGACGTGCTCTTCGCGTGGTTGATCGCCTGCAGCAGTGCGCGCGCCGTGAACCAGCCGATCCAGGCCTTGTCGGCCGGCGGCTTGCCGTACTTCGCCGTGTACTTCCTGATGAACGCAACTTCTTCCGGCGCATGGCCCGGCGAGCTGAAATGCCACGGCTTGCCGTAGTAGCCGGTGGCGGCGTCGGCGTTGATCGACCAGAGATCCGAGTCGCCGATGATCGGGCACGCCACCGGGATGCGGCCTTTCATGCCCATTTCCGCGTATTGCTTCAGGAACGTCGACAGGTCGCCGCCCGGCAGCCCGAGCAGCACGACATCGGGTTTCGACTGGCGGATCTTCAGGATGAACGAGCTGAAGTCGGTGGTGTTGAGCGGCGTGACGTCGGCGCCGGTAATGACGCCGCCGGCCTGTTTCAACAAGTCGGACATCGCGCGCTGAATGTCCTGCCCGTACGCATAGTTCGCGACGAGGAAGTGCCATTTCTTGCCGATCGCGAGCATCGACGGCGCGAGTGCGCGGCATGCGACGGGCGTCGGGCTCAGCACGCGGAACGTGTACGGGTTGCAACTGCTGCCGGTCAGCTCGCGCGCGGCGGCGTTCGGCGCGATGTAAGGCGTCCTGGTGCGCCATGCGACCGACGACATCGTGAGCGACGTGCCGCTGTTCGTGCCGCCGATCACCGCGATCGCGTGGTCCTGCTCGACGAGCTTCTGCATGTTCTGCTGCGCCGACTGCGGGTTCGGTTCGTCGTACCAGACGAGATCGACGCGCCGGCCGCGCGCCTGGTTGCCCGCCTCCTCGAGCGCGAGCTTGACGCCGTTCGCGATCACTTCGCCTTGTTCGGTCCACACGCCCTGCTTGGCCATCAGCAGGCCCAGCTTCAGCGGTTGCTCGCCCTGCGCGCGCACGATCGCCGGCGCGGCGAGCGCCGCGGCCCCGCCCGCGAGCGCCTTGCCCGCGGTGACGAGCCACGCGCGGCGCGACGCCGCCGGGTGGTCAGGCACGTCTGCCGGGGCGCCGGAAAGGGTGTCGTTCTGCTCGTGCTGATCAGTCATGTGTCTGGCCTCCTGTTTCCTGGTCAAGGTTCGATTCCGTGCGGTCCGTGGGCGGGCCGCGCGACACGTGTCGAATTTTCGTGAATTCTGGTTAGAAGTGGAATAGCATTCAACAATCAAAGATGGTTTCAATAAATCGGGGTATTCACCCGGTCGATCCGGAAGACGAACGGCTCGACGCGACACGTACGCCCCGCACAACGGAGATGAAGCGATGGCAAGAAGACGGCTGGCAGTGATCGGTGCAGGCGCAATCGGGCGGATGCACGTGGAGCGCGCACGCACGCATGCGCAGGTGGAAGTCGCGGCGATCGCCGATCCGTCGCCGGCGGCCGAGCAGTTCGCGCGTGCCGAGGGGCTGCGCTGGTTCGCCGACTACGCGACGATGCTCGACGCGATGCGCCCGGACGGCGCGATCGTCGCGACGCCGAATGCGACGCATGTCGAGGTCGGCCTTGCCTGCATCGCGCGCGGCGTGCCGGCGCTGATCGAGAAGCCGGTGTCGGACAGCGTCGCGGCGGCGGCGGGCCTCGGTCGCGCCGCACGCGAGGCCGGTGTGCCGCTGCTGGTCGGCCATCATCGCCGCCACAATCCGGTCTTGCGGCGCGCGCGAGAGATCGTGCAGTCGGGGCGGCTCGGCAAACCCGTCGCGGCCAATGCGCTCGCGACGTTCTACAAGCCCGACGCGTATTTCGACATCGAATGGCGTCGTCGCGCGGGCGGCGGCCCGGTGTTGATCAACCTGATTCACGACATCGACATCATGCGGTTCCTGCTCGGCGAGATCGTCGAGGTGCAGGCCCAGGCGTCCAATCGCGTGCGCGGTTTCGACGTGGAAGACACGGCCGCCGTGCTGCTGCGCTTCGACAGCGGCGCGCTCGGCACGCTGGCCGTGTCCGACTGCGCGACCTCGCCGTGGAACTGGGATCTCGCGGCGGGCGAGGCCGCGCACTATCCGCGCCAGCAGGTGAACACGCATTTCCTGATCGGCACCGATGCCTCGCTCACGCTGCCGCAGCTCGATCTGTGGGAATACCGCAGCGGGAAGGGCTGGCACGATCCATTGACGGTCGAGCGCTGCACGCCGCATGGCGCCGATCCGTATCACGAGCAGTTGCGCCACTTCGCGGCGGTGATCGCGGGCGCCGAGGCGCCGCTGTGTCCGGCCGACGACGCCGCGCGCACGCTCGCGGCGACGCTCGCCGTGCATCGCGCGGCTGCGACGCGCACGGGCGTTGCACCCGCGGACGTCGTCGCGTAGCCGCGGGTAGCGGGCGCCGGCCTAGCGCTGGCGCCGGTAGAACGCCACCGTCTGCCGCAGTCCGTCGTCGAGCGCGGTCCGCGGCAGGCCGGGCAGCAGGCGGTCGAGCGCGGGGTCGTCGGGGAACGCCGTCGCGATCGGCAGCGGCGGGCCGCCGGCATCGATGTGCGCACCCGGCACGAGGGCCGCGATCCGTTCGATCAGCGTGTTCACCGGGGTGATCTCGCCCGCCAGCGTGAAGGCGTGTGCGCCTTCGATGTCGGCCAGCAGCGCGGCCTCGTAAGCGGCGGCGACGTCGTCGGCGAACACGAGGCCCGTCGCGCCGGTAAACGGAATCGTGTAGCGCTCGCCGCGCGCGGCCGCCCGACAGGCCAGGCTCGGCCCCGCGCTCGATCCGGTCTCGCGTCCGGCCCCATAGACCACGAGCGGACGGAAGCCCACGCTCGCGATCCCGTGGTCGTGCCAGTACGCGCGTGCCGATCCTTCGCACGCAAGCTTGAACGCGCCGTAGTGGGTTTGCGGCAACGGCACGGCGCCGTCGTCGGGGCCGAATACGCCGGCGCTGCTCGCATAGAGCACGCGTCGCAGCCCGGCCGAGCGTGCGGCCTCGAATACGTTCAGCGTGCCGATCAGGTTGACCCGCGCGCCGCGCACGGGATCGGCCGCGCAGTCGGGCGTGAGGATGCCTGCGAGATGGATCGCCGCGTCGCAGCCGTCGAAGGCGTGCGCCGTGGCGGCCGCGTCGGCGATGTCGCCGGTGCGCCAGCGTACGGCCGCAGCCCGTTCGGGCGCGAGCGCCTCGACGAGGCGCGGGTTCGTGCGCACGTCGAAGCTCACGCATTCCATGCCGCGCGCCAGCAGCCTCCTGATGATCCATGCGCCGAGAAAACCGCTGCCGCCCGTTACCAGTACTCGCATTGCGTTGCCTCCCTGTCGTCACAAAGTCTTTGCGAAATCCGATTGAGTGGAATAGTATTCCACTTCGCAATGATATTCCATGGACGTCGCGATCGTGTCGCATCCGGCGTTGGAGACACTGAACGGGCAGGACTGAACATGAAGCGTGAACCGATACTCGATTGCGACGTGCTGGTACTGGGCTCCGGCGCGGGCGGCCTCGCGGCGGCCGTCACGGCGGCGGCGCGGGGCCTGGGCGTGATCGTCGCCGAGAAGGAGGCCGTGTTCGGCGGCACCACCGCGTGGTCGGGCGGATGGATGTGGATTCCGCGCAATCCGCTCGCGACGCGTGCCGGCATTCGCGAGGACATCGATGCGCCGCGCACGTACCTGAAGAACGAGCTGGGCGCGCAGTTCGATGCGGCGAAGGCCGATGCGCTGCTCGAACGCGGCCCGGAGATGATCGAATTCTTCGAGCGGAACACGGCGCTGCGCTTCGTCGACGGCAACCGCATTCCGGATTTCCACACCACGCCGGGCGCCGGCACGGGCGGGCGCTCGGTCTGCGCGATGCCGTACGACGGCCGTGAACTGGGCCCGCTGATCGACAAGCTGCGCACACCGCTGTCGGTGACGACGCTCAAGGGGATGGCACTCGCGTCCGGCCAGGATCTCGCGCATTTCTATCGCGCGACGCGCTCGCTGAGCTCCGCGCTGCATGTCGGCCGCCGGCTGGCCGCGTTCGCGTGGCACAAGCTGCGTTACGGGCGCTCGATGCATCTCGTCAACGGCAATGCGCTCGTCGCGCGCCTGTTGAAGTCGGCCGCCGATCGCGGGGTCGACCTGCGCACCCATGCGAAGGCGATCGGCCTGCTGCGCGACGACGTGCGCGTGATCGGCGCCCGCGTGGCGATCGACGGCATCGTGCACGAGGTGCGCGCGGCGCGCGGCGTCGTGCTGGCTTGCGGAGGCTTCCCTCACGATCAGGCGCGGCGTGCGCAGACGTTCGCGTATACGCCGTCGGGCCGCGAACACTGGTCGGCGGCGCCGCTCTGCAATACCGGCGACGGGATCCGGCTCGGCGAATCGATCGGCGCGCATTTCGACCGGTCGCTCGATGCGCCGGCCGCGTGGGCGCCCGTCTCGCTGGTGCCGCAACCGGGCGGCGACGCCGTCGCGTTTCCGCATCTGATCGAACGCGCGAAGCCGGGCGTGATCGCGGTGACACGCGCGGGCAAGCGCTTCGTGAACGAGGCATCGTCGTATCACGACTTCATTGCCGCGCTGCTCGACACGACGCCGGCCGGCGAGGAAGTGTGCGCGTGGCTCGTCTGCGACCATCGCTTTCAGCGGCGCTATGGGCTCGGTTTCTCGAAGCCGTTTCCGTTCCCGACCGGCCCGTACCGGCGCTCGGGCTATCTGAAGCGCGGCGCGACGCTCGACGCGCTCGCGCGCGAATGCGGAATCGACGCCGCTTCGCTGGTGGACACGGTATCGGCCTACAACCAGTACGCGAAGCAGGGTTGCGATCCGGCGTTTCACAAGGGCTCGACGCCGTACAACCGCGTGCAGGGCGATGCCGACCGGCAGCCGAACCCGTGTCTCGCGCCGATCGACGCGGGGCCGTTCTATGCGGTGAAGCTGTTGCCGGGCAGCCTCGGCACGTTCGCGGGCCTGGCCACCGACCGCGACGCGCGCGTGCTCGACCACGCCGGCCGTGCGATCGCCGGCCTCTACGCGGTCGGCAACGATTCCGCCAGCATGATGGGCGGCTGCTATCCCAGCGGCGGCATCACACTCGGCCCGGCGATGACGTTCGGTTATCTCGCCGGCCTTTCTCTCGCCGACGCCGCGCCCGAACCCGCGCGTGCCGGCATCGATTCATCCTCGAGGACAACGCAATGAGACTGTATGACGTAGTGACGCTCACGGTGAAGATCGGCGCGAACGCGCAGGTCTTCGAAGGGATTCAGGCCAGCGGCGATCCGCACAGCGGCAGGCTGCTCGGCGCGTGGTACTCGGACATCGGCACGCTCGGTCAGGTGCTGGTGCTGCGCGGTTATGAATCGGAGGCCGCGCTCGTCGCCGAGCGCAAACGGATGCTGCTCGAAGGCAACCCGTTCCGCTGCGGCGAATCGATCATCGACGTGAAGACGGCCAGCTATGCGCTGTTCCCGTTCCTGCCGCCGATCGAACCGGCCGTGCACGGCGGCATCTACGAGATGCGCGTATATGGCACGAAGCTCGGCAGCCTGCAGCACACGATCGACGTGTGGGAGCAGGCGGTGCCGGAGCGCACCCGCCGCTCGCCGCTGGTCGGCGCGATGTATGCGCTCGACGGCGACACGCCGCGGTTCCTGAACATCTGGCCGTATGCGAGCGTGGACGAGCGTTCGCGCATTCGCGCCGAAGCGGTCAAGGACGGCATCTGGCCGCCGAAGGGCGGCCCGGCCCACCTCACGACCATGGAATCGACGATCTGCGTGCCCGCGCCGTTTTCGCCGTTGCGCTGAACGTGCCGCGTATTGCGCCATGACGCTCAAGGAGACGATATGACCCAGCCTCAATTCCGCGCGCTGTCGCTGTCGGCGCTGACCGTGCTCGAACTGAGCCCGCCGCAGATGGTGCGATGCGCCGTCGACGCCGGCTACGACTACGTCGGCCTGCGACTGCTGCCGGCCACCGACACCGAGGTTCGCCACGAGATCGTCGGCGATACGCCGCTCAGGCGCGAAACGCTGGCGGTCCTGCGCGATACGGGCATGCGTGTGCTCGACGTCGAGATCGCGCGCCTGAAGCCCGATACCGACGTGATGCACTACCTGCCGATGCTCGAAACGGCGGCGGAGCTCGGCGCGCGCTACGTCCTCGTGGCCGGCAACGATCCCGACGAGGCGCGCACCGTCGACCGGCTCGGCCGGCTGTGCGACCTGGCCGCGCCGCTCGGCCTGTCGCCGTCGCTGGAGCCGATGCCGTGGACCGACGTGAAGGACATCGGCGCCGGCGCGCGCATCGTCGACGCGTGCGGCCGGCGCAACACCGGATTGATCGTCGATCCGATCCACTTCGATCGTACCGGCTCGTCGCTCGACGCGTTGCGCGCGTTGCCGCACGCGTACTTCGGCTACGTCCAGTTCTGCGATGCGCCGGCCGAACGGCCGACCGACGTCGACACGCTGCTGTTCCAGGCACGCTGCGCGCGGATGGTGCCGGGCGAGGGCGGTCTCGACCTTGCGGGCATCCTGCGCGCGCTGCCCGCTCACCTGCCGGTGAGCGTCGAGGTGCCGAACGAAGCGTGGGCGAAGACGACGCCTGCCGTCGAGCGCGCGCGCCGCCTGCGTGAAGCCACCGTTGCCGTGATCGATGCGGCGGCCGTGCCGGCCTGATCGCGCGGCGGCCGCCTTCTCGACGCGACGGGCCCGATCGGCGCCAGGCATCGCGCCGGCGCGCGGATCGGGCATTCGATACGACAACAAGAACAGCATCTCCGGAGACATCAGCATGACTTCCTCGCAGACGGCCCGACGGCCGAAACATTTCATTCAGGAAAGCGAATCGAATGACGCGCGCTCGCTCGACGTTCAGCAATTTCTCGATACGCGGCCGGTGGGCCGGTTCCAGTGGCTCGTGCTGGTGTTGTGCATGCTGATCGTGATGCTCGACGGGCTCGACACGGTAATGATCGGCTTCATCGCGCCGTCGATTTCCGGCGCGTGGTCGATTCCGCGTGACGCGCTGGGCCCGGTGATGAGCGGTGGCCTGCTCGGCCTCGCGTTCGGCGCGCTCACGGCCGGCCCGATGTCCGACCGCTTCGGCCGCAAGACGGTGATGGTCAGCGCGGTGATGTTCTTCGGCCTGTGGAGCATTGCATCGGCGTTTGCGACCGGCGTGGTGTCGCTGGCGGTGCTGCGCTTCCTGACCGGCATCGGCCTGGGCGCGTCGATGCCGAACGCGGCCACGCTGATGGCCGAATATGCGCCGCCGCGGCGGCGCGCGCTGATGGTGACGGCCGTGTTCTGCGGCTTCACCTTCGGCGCGGCGGGCGGCGGTTTCGTGAGCGCGTGGATGATCGAAACGTGGGGCTGGCATTCGGTCCTGCTGCTCGGCGGCGTGCTGCCGATCGCGTACGTGCCCATCCTCGTCAAATGGCTGCCGGAATCGGCACGGTATCTCGCGCTGTCGGAGCGGCGCCGCGCACGGCTCATCGGCGTGCTGAATCGCATACAGCCGGCAGTCGCCGACGCACGGACGCGGTTCGTGTCCGCCGAACCGGCGCGCGACGTGCGTAGCCCCGTTCGCGCGATTCTGTCGCGCGAACATGCGTTCGGCACGGTGATGCTGTGGATCTGCTACTTCGCGGGATTGCTGACCGTCTATCTGCTCGGCAACTGGCTGCCGACGCTGATTCGCGGTCTGGGTTTTTCGCTGGCCGAGGCGGCGATCGTCGGCGCGCTGTTCCAAGCGGGCGGAACGGTCGGTTCGCTGCTGATCGGCTGGCAGATGGACCGCTTCAATCCGCATGCCGCGCTCGGCGCGACCGTGCTCGCCGGCGGCGCGCTGGCCTGGTACATGGGTGTGTCGGCTCATCCGTTCGGCGTCATCTGCGTGCTCGCGTTCGGCATCGGGTACTGCATGAACGGTTCGAATACGGGCTTCTGCGCGCTGGCGGCCGGCTCCTATCCGACCGAAATGCGGGCCACCGGGACGAGCTGGATGCTCGGGGTCGGCCGTTTCGGCGGCATCGCGGGCGCGATGCTGGGCGCGGCCATGCTCCATGCGAACTGGAGCTTCGGCCAGGTCTTCGCGGCGCTTGCGGTGCCGGCGGCCGTGGGCGGTGCAGCGGTGCTGCTCAAGGGCGCGCGCCATCGCGGAAGGTTCGTGGCCGTGAGCGGGGCTGCCGGCCACTGACGGCGAGCGCGGCGCCACGGTGGGGTGCGGCGCCGCGCCAAATTCTCTTGAATTCCAGTATGGAATTGTGTTCTTATTTGACATTCACCATACGGACGAGAAGGCGCCATGGCAGGAAATCTCGAGCGTGCGCTCGCAGTGCTGGAATTGCTGGCGAAGAACGGCGGCCGCATGCCGCTGGCCACCATTGCCGATACGCTGAACATTCCCCGCAGCGGCACGCATCGCCTGCTGTCGATGCTGATCGACGAGGGGTTCGTCCGTCAGGACGAGGAGCACGGCGAATACATGCTGGCGCTGAAGCTGGTGTCGCTCGCGCTGATCTATTTGTCGACGAGCGGGGTATTCGACATTTCCCAGCCGGTGCTCGATCGCCTGGCCGAGTCGTCGGGCGAACTGGCACGGCTGGGCGTGGTCGAGGACGATCACATCACGTTCGTCGGCAAGGCGCAGGGTGCGAAGTCCGGGCTGCGTTACGACCCGGACATGGGCAGCCAGCCGCCGCTGCATTGCACCGCGAGCGGCCAGGCGTGGCTCGCGACGCTGCCCGACGAGCGCGCGATCGAACTGGTGTCGAGGCAGGGCGGCCTCAGCGCGAAGGCGCAGAATGTCCCGCGCGCACCGAAGACGATCCAGCAGTTCCTGAAGGATCTGAACGGCGCGCGCGAGCGTGGCTACGGGATGGCGATCGAGACGTACGAGGTCGGCATGACGTCGATCGCGGCGGCCGTGCGCAATCCGGTCACGAACGAAGTGGTCGGTATCGTGAGCCTCGCCGGGCCGACGAGCCGCCTGCCGGAGTCGCGCCTGAAGGAACTCGCGCCGCTATTGCTCGCGGCTGCGTCGGACATGAGCGCGGCCACGCTGGGTTCGCCGTGGTTCAAGCGGACGGGCACGGCGGCTGTCCCGGCGGAAGTGGCGCCGGTCGCGGCAGCAAAGGCGACGACGCGCAGGCGTGCTTCAAAGCGCTAGTGTGTCGCGCCGGGAGGTTGGCGCGACGCGTGTCGGTTGGGCGGGAAGCTTTGCGTATTCGACGGGGCGGTATGCGGATTGGATTCAGGGCGGTTGATCTGCACGCCGTTGCCCCGTTCGATGATGTCGTCGTTTTTTGTCGGGTCATCGCGGAATCCTGGCGAACGCGGTGCGGAATGTCGGTGATCGGCCAACTGGAGTCGTTCGCGAGTTTCCGGCAAATGGCTGAACCCGAAGGCACAACGGCCATCCACTTTAACGCGACACATTAGGTGATTGAGTAAAGCTACTGCACCGTCACGGGTGCATTGAAGGGGGCGAGGGATGTCACGAGGAGAGCAGATGACGGGCAAATCTGCTTTCTGTTTCGGTGCGTCATCGTGGACGGCACTTTCACCAGTCCGCCGGTTCAACTCTCGGACCGTTTCAGCCTCATGGAAACTGAAAATCGCTCGGCTGGGTGAACGCTGATCGAGATTTCGAACGCAACGCCTGTCGAATCGAGATAGCGCCGCACAATTTCGAGCGCGGCGGTTCCCGCCGGGATCTGCAGTCGCGCAGCCATTTCCGGTGAAACGTTCACCGCCTGCACGTTCTGCTGGATCTCTGCAACGCATCGCCCGTAACGCATCTCAATCAATGAACTGATCAGCGTGTCCGGCTCTTTGCGAGCCGTCTCCGCGATCTCCACATAGTCCGGATCGATATAGACGTCCGTCCAGCCTATCGGCGGACGCGTCTTGTCGCGTTCCACGCGCAAGCTCGAAATGCGCAGCCAGCGTGCCCCTTCTTCGCACTTCAGAACCTTCGCGAGCTTGCCCTCCGCCGCAAGCTCCTCGATCGACTGCACCACGCGCAGGTTCTCTGAACCGAACTGGACGAGATCTTCGATTGAGGCGAGCGAAGGCCGGAAGTCGTTTTTCGGTTGCGCCGATTCGACACGCGTTCCTGCGTTCTTGCGCCGCGACACGAAGCCGAGTTGCTGCAACTCGTGCAGCGCCGCGCGGATCGTGTGCCGGCTTGTCTTGTACAGATCGCGCAATTCGAGCTCGGTCGGCAAGTACGAACCGACGGGAAAGCGGCCCGACGTGATGCCTTCGGTCAGGTCGCGCGCGATATTGGCGAAATGGGGTCTGTTCATCTTCTCTGCGTCTCGGTCATCGCCGTCAGTTTAAGGGTAAACGTCGCTTGAACGATATGTCCGGACATAATATTCTTCAATATGTCCGGACATATTGAGGTGGGTCGACTTCGAAGGTCCGATGCCTTTTTCCCGTTTCCGTTTTCAGAGGTCGCCATGCCAAGCCGCACCATCCCCGTCTCCAGCACCGTCGTCGATTCGATCCTGTTTCGTGATGCCTTTGGCACCGCGAAGATGCGTGCTCTGTTTTCCGACTACGCGCTCGTGCAGCGCTACATCGATGTCGAAGTCGCGCTCGCGAAGGCCGAGGCGCGGGTCGGCGTAATCCCTGCCGACGCTGCCGACGTCATCGCGCGGGAATCGAGCATCGAGCGCATCGATTTCGATCACATGCGCGAGGAGACGGATATCGTTGGCTATCCGATCCTGCCGCTCGTGCACCAGCTCGTCGCAATGTGCGGTGACGCGGGCCGCTTCGTGCATTGGGGCGCGACGACGCAGGACATCATGGACACCGCGGTGTCGCTGCAAGTGCGCGATGCGCTTGATTCGATCGACGGCGACATTCGCGCGCTGCGCGGCATCCTCGCCGATCTCGCGAACAAGCATCGCGATACCGCGATGGCGGGTCGCACACATCTGCAGCAGGCGCTGCCGGTCACGTTCGGATACAAGGTCGCAATCTGGCTCGCGATGTTCGACCGGCATCAGCAGCGGCTCGCGGAGCTGCGCTCACGCGTCGCGGTTGTCGAGTTCGCTGGCGCGGCCGGCACGCTGGCGTCGCTCGGCGACAAGGGTTTCGAAGTCCAGAAGGCGCTTGCGGAAGAACTGAAGCTCGGTGTGCCCGCGACGACGTGGCACGTCGCGCGCGACGGCTTCGCCGAGGCGGTGAACCTGCTCGCGCTGATTACTGGCTCGCTCGGCAAGATCGCGATCGACATCATGATCATGGCGTCGAACGAGTTCGCGGAAGTGTACGAACCGTTCGTCAAGGGGCGCGGCGCGAGCAGCACGATGCCGCAGAAGCGCAATCCGATTTCGAGCGAGCTGATGCTGGCGGCAGCGAAAGCGGTGCGGCAGCACGCCGGCCTGATGGTTGACGCGATGATCCAGGATTTCGAGCGCGCAACAGGCCCGTGGCATGCGGAATGGATCGCGATTCCCGAGAGCTTCATCCTGACTTCGGGTGCGCTGCATCAGGCGAAGTTCGCGCTCGGCGGCCTGATCGTCGATGCGGAGCGGATGAAGCAGAACCTCGGCATCAGCAAGGGGCTGATTGTCGCCGAAGCCGCGATGATGCAGATGGCGCCGTTTACCGGGCGCCAGCAGGCGCACGACATCGTGTATGACGCGTGCCGCACGGTCAACGAGAGGGGCGGCACGCTCGCCGAAGCGCTGGCCGCATTGCCCGACGTGACGCGGCACTTCGATCGCGAGGCGATCGAGCGCATGACAGATCCGGCCAACTACCTGGGCCTCGCGCCGCAGATGGTCGATCGGGCAATCGCCCTGTCCCGCGAAATCTGAATGGACGCCGTGGAGGAGACACCATCATGAATCACGCACAGACCCCGCGCGACGAACCGGTCGCCCCGCAGCCGAAGCGCCCGTGGTATCGCAAGCTCGGCATGCAGGTGCTCGCGTCGCTGCTGCTCGGCATCGTCGCCGGACTGCTGTTTCCGAAATTCAGCACGCAACTGAAGATTCTCGGCGACGTTTTTCTCGCGCTGATCAAGGCCGGCGTCGCGCCGCTCGTGTTCCTGACAATCGTGCACGGCATTGCTTCTGCTGGCGACGTGAAGAGCGCGGGGCGGGTTGGCTGGCGCGCGTTCGTCTATTTTGAAGTCGTGTCGACGATCGCGCTGGCGTTCGGCCTGTTTGCCGGCAACCTGCTGCAGACCGGCCAGGGCATGACGTCCGTGGCGGTCGGCAAGGTACCGGTCGCCGCGGCAAAGGCGGCGCCGCAAGGGTTCACCGAATTCGTGATGCATCTCGTGCCAGACAACTTCATCGGCGCATTCGCGAAGGGCGAGCTGCTGCAGGTGGTCGTGCTCGCGGTGATGGTCGGCATCGGCATTCTCGCGATTCCCGAAGGGCGGCGCACGCGAATCAGCGACGGGCTCGACCAGATTTCGGAGGTCCTGTTCTCGTTTATCAATCTAGTGATGAAGCTTGCCCCGCTCGGTACCTTCGGCGCGATAGCGTTCGCGGTCGGTAGCAACGGGACAGCCGTGCTGGTCGCGCTGGCGCAGCTCGTGCTCACCTTCTATGCGGTCGTGGTGCTGTTCATCGTCGTCGTGATGGGCATCGTGGCGAAGCTGGCAGGCTTCAGCATGTGGCGCTTCATGCGCTACATCAAGGACGAGATCCTGATCGTGATCGGCACCGCGTCGTCGGAAAGCGCGTTGCCGCGCCTTCTGATCAAGCTCGAGCGACTCGGCTGCGCGAAGCAGACGGTCGGTCTCGTGCTTCCGACCGGCTATGCGTTCAATCTCGACGGGACGTCGATCTTCATGGCGATGGGCGTGATGTTCATCGCGCACGCATACAACGTGCCGCTCACGTTCGAGCATCAGATCGGCATCCTGCTGCTGATGCTGTTGACGTCGAAAGGTGCCGCGACCGTATCGGGCGGATCGTTCGTCGTGTTCGCGGCGACAGTGACATCGACGGGGCTGCTGCCGGTAGAAGGACTCGCACTTATCTTTGGCGTCTACCGCTTCATGTCGATGGCAATCGCAACGTGCAATACGATCGGCAACAGCTTAGCCACGGTGGTCGTTGCGAAATGGTCTGGTACGTTCGACGAGACGGTCGCCCGACGCCACCTTTACCCCGACCGCTATCCCGCAACGGCGCGTGCAGATGTGAAGCTCGACGACGGCAACCTGCTTCCCGAAGATACTGACGACGCGAATCCGCATCCGTCGGGGATACCGCTCAAGCGCGGCGGTCTGTAGCATTGATCGTGGCCGAAAGAGTGCATCTGTTTTGCGTTCTTGCAGTCAAGCCGACGTTTTCACCGGATGCCGCGTATGACATCACAAGTCATATTGATTGGACGGTTCGCTTTTCCTCGGGATGACAAAATCCGGAACGAAAGCGGCCGTTTGAGAACTGTCGGCAACTATCCGTTTTGGGTGGTGGATTCAACCGCCGGAAACCACCATCCATCGAAATCCGCGGAGCACTCTTTTATCTGGAATCGGAGAACTGACCGATACTGGTGGGGAGTATGCTCGGCGGTTTCCCGATGACGAGACTCATCGGGCCGCGCCACGTCGGATAAATGCCGGCCGGACGCCGCACGCCGGCGTCGAATATTTCCGGGCAAGGCTTCCCGTCCGTCGCGCTCATGTCCATGTGTCGCCCGCATCGGGCATCCGGCTGTACGCAGCCGATCCCGGCTTTTCATCGAAGGGCCCGCCGAAGGCACGGCACGCGGTTTGCAGGCTCGCTTGCCGGCCGTGCGCCGGCCGAGACGGCGTCGGCCGGCCAGCCCAGGCAAGCCGTCGCGTTGCAGAACGCGTGCGTTCGCGGCGCCGAGCTGCCGTTTCCGGCCGACCTGGCGCCTCGACGACGATCCCGCTACTTCACCGGCGTGAGAACCGGCGCGCCCTTGTTCTTGATTAGGAACACGACGAATTTCGCCGGCTTCGTACCGCTGGCGTTTCGTCCGACCGTGTGCACGTCGTCGGGACCTTCGTGGAACGTGTCGCCTGCATGGAGCGTGACCGTCTTGCCGCCGTTCAGGCCCATCACGATGCTGCCGTCGAGCACATAGACGAACGCGTGCGCGTCGTGGCGATGAACGGGGTCGACGCTGCCGGGCGGATAATCGACGACGATCATCTCTACTTCCTTGCCCGGATACTCGGGCAGCGGCTCCGTGGTCAGTTGCGTCACCTTGGCCTGCGGCGCGGCGGCAGCCGGCGGAACGGGCATCAGCAGCGACAGCGCAAGCGGTGCAAGCGCGAGCACGATGCGTTTCATGTCGTTACTCCAGGTTGGCCTTGTCGAGACCGAACATCTTGTCGAACGAGCCGGGCACCATCCGGAACGCGACGTTCAGCCGGTTCCAGCAGTTGATCGCACCGACGAGGACGGTGAGATCCGACAGCTCCTTCTCGGCAAAGTGGGCGCGCACGCGATCGTAGAGATCGTCCGGCACGCCGTGCGGCGAAAGCTGCGTGAGCGCTTCGGTCCATTCGAGCGCGGCACGCTCGCGCGGCGAGAACAGCGGCGACTCGCGCCAGATCGCGACGTGATGCGCGCGCAGTTCGCGCTCGCCGTGGATCCTGGCCATCTTGATGTGCATGTCGACGCAGAACGCGCAGCCGTTGAGTTGCGACGCGCGGATCTCGACGAACTCGCGAACCGGCACTTCGATCGTCGTCTTCTGAAGCAGCCCGTCGAGTTCGACGAGCTTCTTCGTCAGCTCCGGAGATTGCTGAAAGTAGTTGATACGTTGCGTCATGATACGTTCTCCTGATTGCTGAAGCAGGGCTATCGGCGCTGCGCATGACCATTCATTGCGCGAGCGGCCTGGAAACCATCGTAATTGCAGGTCCCACGGGCCAGTAGTGCCGGGAAGGTGCGCACTCTATTGCCGCTTCGGAACCAATCGCGCGCCGGGTGTGGCGGCGCGCCGCCGACGTTCGTCAGTCCGACACCGCGACAACCCCGCGGATGCCCTGCCGTGCCATCTTCGTATAGGGACACAGGCGCTCCGTATCGCGGACCAGGCGTTCCGCAACCTGCAGGTCCACACCCGGCATGCGGATGGTGACGTTGGCGGCGAGCGCATATCCGCCGTCGACCGGATCGCGGCCGAACGATACTTCGACTGCGACGGTCGTGTCGTGGATGTCGATCCGCTCGCGTTGCGCGAGCAGGCTCAGCGCGCCGTGGAAGCACGCGGCGTAGCCGGCTGCGAGCAGTTGCTCGGGATTGGTGCCGCCGCCGGGGCCGCCGAGTTCGCGCGGCAGGCGCAGATCGAGGGCGAGACAGCCGTCGTCGGATCGCGCGACGCCCGATGCGCGGCCGTGTGCCGTCTTGCCGCCGGACACGGTGACCGTGGTCGTGTAGAGCGCGACGAATTCGTGCCCGCGGTATTTGTCGAGCAGTGTCGGTGACGGAGGCTGCAACCTCTCGTTCTCCATATCCCTCCCGGGTACCTGTATTGAGCGACGCGCGGGTTCCGGGCCGTACGTATCGGCGCGGCGCTTGCCCGCAGGTCGTTCCCCACGACCGCCATCCGAAGGATGGTCGTCGCGCACTTGCATGCTAGGCAAAGACGCGTCGCCGGGCCAGATCGTCCCGGGATGCATGGTATTGCCCGCTTCGCACCAATGCGGCGAGAACGCCGCGTATCGGTTGCGTCGGCCGTTCCACCGGCTGCAGCGGTGCCGCCGATGGGGCAGACGCGAGCCGCCGACGCGCTACAGCGCAATGACCGTGCGGCTCGACGGATCGCCGGCGCGTTCGCCGAGCATCGCTTTCAGGTCGCGCTCGATCGTGCTGCACAGCGTGGAAATGGGCACGTCGTTCGCGCCGCCCTCGAACGGGTTCTCGGTGCTTTCGCCCACCTGCTCGAGCGAGGTGTACATCCACGAAACGGCGACGCTGCACGGCACGACGAGCCAGACCATGTTGCCGTGCATGAAGCCGCTCACGCCGTCGTTCAGCCGGTTGAATTCGTTCAGAAGACCGAACGGAAGCGACAGGCAAAAGAACCGGACGAACAGGGAGCTCACGGTCGCGTACTGGCGCGGATACGGAAAGTTCTTGAACCGTTCCGAGCGGGCCTGGAGATCGATGAAGTCGCCGATCGTCCTTTGAAGCTCCATATAAAAATTCGAATTCAGATGGCCGGCCATGTGAAGCGTCCTGAGCGACGTGCCCTGCAGGCTCAGCACGAACGTGGCGACGGAAGCGGAGGCCAGCGCCTGTTCCGTTTCGGCCGGGGACAGGTATTCCGGCAGCAATTCCCGGATGTCCTTTTCCCACTCCGGCACACGATAGAACCGGCGGTACTCCGCGTTGTAGCGTTTGCTCGTGCTTTCCCAGATCAGCGGGCGGCGCAGGTCGTAGCGCAATGCGGTCAGCCAGGCAAGGTGCCGATAGACCAGCTTCCGGGCGCTCTCGTCGTCGCCGGCGAAGTCGCGCGCGAGCTGGCCCCAGCGGCGGCTCTTGCTCAGGATCTCGGTCCAGATTTCCAGCGCGTCCATGGCGCGGTTGTAGGTCTGCACGTTCTTGAAGCCGACGATGAACGACGTCGCGGTGCCGAGCAGCGCCACGATCGTCAGCGGTATCGACAGCCACCTCACGGAGAAGAACTGATACAGCACGACCGGCACGGATCCGAAGATGAGCAGCTCGTAGATTTTCCAGCGCGTCCAGATCAGGAATTCCGAGAGCTTGTACGATTTCCCGAGATGCATGGTTGGCCTCGACGTCGAATCAGTCGACGACGGTCACGATGTTGACGGTGCCTTGCCGCGCCATCTTTGCATACGGGCACAAGCGTTCCGCGGTACGCACCAGTTCTTCCGCGACGTTTCGATCGACGCCGGGCATCCGTACCCGGACGTCGACGAGCAACGCGTAGCCGCCGTCCATCGGATCGCGGCCGAACGAAACCTGCACCTCCACGGCGGTATCCGGCGTCTCCACTCCGGCGCGCGTCCCGAGCAGGTTGAGCGCGCCGTGGAAGCAGGCGGCGAAGCCCGCCGCGAACAGCTGCTCCGGATTGGTCCCGGTGCCGGGCCCGCCGCACTCGGTGGGCAGGCGCAGATCGACGGCGAGATTGCCATCGTCCGAGCGGACCACGCCGGAGGCCCGGCCGTGGCCCGTCTCGCCGCCGGACACGGTGACGGTCGTGGTGTAAAGCGCTTGGAAATCCTGGCCGCGATACCGGTCGAGGAGCGAAAGCGGCGGGGCCTGCAGCGTGTTGTCATCCATGATGCGTGCTCGAATTCGGCAACGCGCGCCGACCGTCGGTCATTCGATCGTCGAAACGTGCCGCGAAGGGGCAGGACTGCCCGGGCAAAAAAGCGTCTTCAACGAAGGACGGGCGCGGTCGATGGCATGAGGAATGCGGCAAGCGTCCGGTGCAGCCCGGCTCCGGGCTCGTCTGCGCGAGAAAGACGCTGCCATGCTAGCGGCGCGCCCAGGTGGGCGGTATGGCCGTTCCGTGCGATTGTCTGTTTCCCGTTCGACACCAATCGGACCCCCATCCGGGATCGGCCGCGCCTGTCGACGCGGCGCACGCCATCGCCGCAAGCCGCAAGCCGCAAGCCGCAAGCCGCACGCCGCACGCCGCGCTTCAGCCGCCGAGACACGCAAGGAGCGTCCGTGCGTGACGGTGCGCTTCGTCCGCGTCGGCGACGTTCGCGAACCCGATGACGAGGCCGCGCGGCGTTTGCTGCGTATGGCTGTTCGTGTACCAGATCGACAGCGGCACGACCGCGAGCCCCGCGTCGCGCGCGCGTGCGGCGACGGCGACGTCGTCGACCGGCCCGTCGGGGCCGTCGGTGAACCGCACCGCGAACTGGATGCCGCCCACCGGCAGTTCGACGATCAGTCGCTTGCCGAACACCTGTCGCAACGCGTTCACGATCAGCGTGCGGCGCTCGCCGTACAGCGTGCGCATGCGCTTCAGGTGCCGGGCGAAGTGCCCCTGTTCGATGAAATCCGCAAGGGCCGCCTGCAGGAGCGTCGGCGAGCCGGCGTTCATGCTGCAGGCCACGCGTTCGACGCGTTCCACCGCGCGTTCCGGCACGACCGCATACGCGAGCCGCAAGCCGGGATACATCGCCTTGCTGAAGGTGCTGCAATAAATCACGTGATCGCGCCGGTCGAGACTCTTCAGCGCCGGCAGCGGGCGGCCGAGGTAGCGAAACTCGCTGTCGTAGTCGTCCTCGACGATCCAGCCCGACGTCTTTTCGGCCCAGTCCAGCAGCGCGATGCGCCGCGACAGCGACAGCGTATGGCCGAGCGGGCTCTGCTGCGACGGCGTCACGAGCGCGAAGCGCGCGTGCGCGTCCAGCTGCAGGCCGCGCTCGACGTCGATGCCCTCGGCGTCCACTGGCACCGGGACGAGTTCCACACCGGTCTCGGACAGGAAGCTGCGTGCGAGCAGATAGCCGGGATCCTCGAACCACACACGGTCGTTCGGGCGCGCGAGGCTGCGCAGCACGAGTTCCAGCGTCGCGCGGTAGCCGCCGGTGACGAACACCTGTTCGGGCACGCAGGTGACGCCGCGCGACAGCCCGAGATAGGTGGCGATGTGCTCGCGCAGCGGCCGGTAGCCGGCCGGATTCGGGTAGCCCAGCAGCGCGCGGTCGGCGCTGCGCGCGCGCAGCGACACGAGCCGGTGCCATACCTTGCGCGGAAATGCATCGAGCGCGGGCAGCCCGGGCTGCAGCGGGCGCGGCTCGCCGCTCAGCGCGACGGCGATCGGTTGCGCGCGCGGCGGCGGCGGGCTGTCGCGTGACATGCCCGGCGGCTGGGGCCGGCCGGCGTCCTCGGCGTGCCGGGCCGGATCGTCGGCACGCGAGGACGCCGCCCGCGTCACCGATTTCGGCAGTGACGGCGAGACGAACGTGCCGGCCGCGCCGCGCATCTGCAGATAACCCTCGTCGACCAGGATCGTGTACGCCTGTTCGACGGTGCCGCGCGCGGTGTTCAGCTGCGTCGCGAGGCCGCGCAGCGCGGGCACGCGATCGCCCGGACGCAGGTGGCCCGCGGCGATCGCGGTTCTGAACCGCTCGCAAATCTGCAGATAGATCGGCAACCGATGCTGCCGGTCGATTTCGATGGTCAGGGTGGAGGGTTGCTCAGACATGACGGTCTCGCGGATGACGGGGACAGGCACGGCATGGATCAGTCCGATCGACGATTCTTGGCACTGCTGGATAGGACATGATTCTTCCACAATTGCGCCAAGCGATGGACGGTCATCGCCGCGTTCACCTGATCCGGCAGCCGTCATGCCCGTCACATTCCACTGCAATCCATTCGTCAGGAGATTTTGCGATGAAGATCGTCGTCATCGGCGGTTCGGGCCTGATCGGCTCGCGTGTCGTCACGCTGCTCGAGGAAGCCGGCCACCAGGCGCTCGCCGCATCGCCGCGCACCGGCGTCAATACCATCACCGGCGAAGGCCTGACCGATGCATTGACGGACGCGGACGTCGTCGTGGACGTCGCGAATGCGCCGTCATGGGAGCCGCAGGCGGTGCTCGATTTCTTCCGCACGTCGGCGCGCAATCTCGGCAAGGCCGAAGTGGCCGCGGGCGTGCGCCATCACGTCGCGCTGTCGATCGTCGGCTGCGACCGCATGCCGGAGAACGGCTATTTCCTGGCCAAGGTCGCGCAGGAGCAGGCGATCGAGGCGGCGGGCGTGCCGTACACGATCGTGCGCGCGACGCAGTTCATGGAATTCATCGGCGGCATCGCGGATGCCGGCACGGAAGACGGCACCGTGCGCATCGGCGACGGGCTGTTCCAGCCGATCGCCGCGGAGGACGTATCGGCCCTCGTCGCGCAGGCCGCGCTCGCCGGGCCGCAGAACGGCACGGTCGAGATCGCGGGCCCGGATCGCGCGCCGTTCGCGGAAATCGTCGCGCGCTATCTGAAGTCGGTCGGCGATACACGCGCGGTGGTGACCGATCGCGACGCCCGCTATTTCGGCGGCCGCGTCGAGGCAACGTCGCTGGTGCCGCTCGGCGCGGCGCGGCTCGGGCGCATCGGCCTCGACGCGTGGCTGGCGGGGCGCTGAATCGCGTTCGCACGCAGGCGGTCGGCCGGCGCATGCCGGCGACGCGCCGATCCGTATGAGCAGCATGCTTGGGGGCAGCGGAAATGAATCATTCGGAAACATCGGAGCACGGCGTTCGTCGCGACCTGGCCGGTCGCGCCGATGCGCTGTCGGCGAGCTTCGGTGCGAGCTATGCGGGCATCCTCGCGTTCGTTGCGGTGGCGAGCGAGGGGAGCTTCACGAAGGCCGCCGAACTGCTCGGCGTCGGGCGGCCGGCCGTGAGCCGCAACGTGCAGAAGCTGGAGGCGCAACTGAGCACGCGGCTGTTCCAGCGGACCACGCGCACGACCGAGCTGACGTGCGAGGGCCGGCGCTTCTTCGAGAACTGCCATCAGGGCGTGGCGCAGATCGTCGAAGCGATGAACGACATGCTGGAGTTGCGGCAGGGGCCGCCGCGCGGCCTCATCCGCATCAGCTCGGCTGCGGGGTTCGGCAGGAAGATCGTGGCGCCGCTGCTGGAAAAATTCGCGGACGCCTATCCGGACATCATCGTCGATCTGCTGCTCGACGACCGGCCCGTCGACCTGGTGTCCGAGCGGATCGACGTGTCGTTCCGCAACGGGCGCATCGAGGACTCCAGCATCATCGCCCGGCAACTGATTCCGATGCAGATGGCGCTCTGCGCGGCGCCGTCGTATGTGGCGGCGCACGGGCTCCCGCAACGCATCGAGGACCTCGACCGCCATGAGTGCATCAATTTCCGGTTCGCGAGCGGGCGCCTGTTCGAATGGGAATTCAACGTGGACGGCCGCGTGCAGAAGTACCTGCCGACGGCGCGCCGCACCTTTAACGACGCCGATCTCGTGTTGCGCGCGGTGCTGAACGGATCGGGCATCGCGCAGATGGCCGGCTACCAGATCCGCGACCATCTCGCGTCGAACGAACTCGTCGTCGCGCTGGCGCAGCATGTGCCGCAGGATCGCGGCCACTACATCTGCTATCTGAGCCGGCAACACCTGCCGACGCGCATCCGGATCTTCGTCGACTTCATGACCGAGCAGATCCGCGCGCTCGACCTGAACTGCATGACGCGGTTCAATCCGGAGATTCCGGTGGATGCGGCGGATGCGGCGCAGTGGCTGGCTGCCTGACGATTCGAGATGGCCGGTTGCGGGCCCCGGCACGTCGACGCATCGCCGAATCGATGCATCGACGCATCGCGCCCCGCGCCGGCCCGTCGACCCGCCGCGCCGGCCTAGAACGAATACGCCAATGACGCGAACAGGCTGCGCGGCGCGCCAGGCGTGACCCACAGGCTGTTGTACGAGCTGACGTAGTACGTGCGGTTGAACAGGTTGTTCAGCACGACCGACGCGCGCAGATGCTTGTTGACCTGCACGTAGCCGTTGAGCTGCACGGTCGCGTAGGCGGGCAGGTCGAAGCCGTCCTGCGTGTTCGCGGTGTTGCCCGCGCGGCGCCCGACGTAGATCACGCCCGCGCCCGCGCCGGCCTTGTCGACGAGCGGCAGCGCGGTTTCGTACATCAGCAGCGCGCTGCCGCTCAGGCGCGGAATGTCGACGAGGCGCGCGCCCGGCGTCAGGACGGTGTCGCGCGTGACCTGCGCGTCGACGTAGGCGAGGTTGACGATGCCGCGCAAGCCGTGGCCCAGTTCGCCGTTCCATTCGAATTCGACGCCGTGACTGCGCACTTCGCCGGCCGCACGCGAGAACCCGGCATTCGCCGGATCGGCAGTCAGCACGTTGCGCTTGTTCACGTAGAACGCGGCGACGGTCGCGAGCCAGCGCGTGCCGGCCCACTTCACGCCGGCTTCGTAGCCGTGCCCCTTCTCGGGATCGAACGCGCGGCCGTTCGCGTCGGCGCCGTTGTTCGGCCGGAACGAGTACGCGGTGTTCGCATACAGCGACAGCGCTGCGCTGGCCTCGTACACGATGCCGAGCCGCGGGCTCAGCGCCGTTTGCAGCTGGCTCGTCGTCACGCCCTTCAGGCGATTCTCGACCGACTGGTGAAAGCGGTCCCAGCGCAGCCCGGCGAGCACTTTCCAGTGCGGCCCGAACGCGAGCGTGTCCTGCGCGTACAGGCCCTGGCCGTCGTCGCGCTCGAGCAGGTTCGTCGCGGTGCGCGGCACGGGCGCCGGCTGGCCGTACACCGGATCGAAGATGTCGATCGCATACGGCGCCGCGGCCGTCGGCGTCGAGCGCGCGACGAACTGGTCGTAGTTGAAGCGATACGCATCGACGCCCATCACGAACGCATGGTCGATGGCGCCCGTGCGGGCCTTGCCGGCCACTTCGACGCGCCCCTGCACGTCGTTCGAGTGAAACGCGACCTGCCGGTAGCGGCGCCACAGCGTGCGGCCGTCCGGCTGCAGCGCGAACGCTTCGGACGAGCGGCCGGACAGGTCGGTGTCGCGCTGCGCGAAGCCGGCGTTGACCGACCAGTCGGCATCGAAGCGATGTTCGAGCGTGAACTGGTGCCCCGAGTTGCGCACGTCGTAGTCGCCGTCGCGCGGCTCGCCCAGGAACCGCGACGCCGGCACCGCGCCGAGCTGCCCGCCGACCGCGACCACGCCGCGATCGAGCGGCGCGCGCTGGCGCGCGGTCTCGAATTCGTAGTGGAGTGTCGTGTCCGCGCCGATATCCCAGGTGAACGACGGCGCGAACAGGTAGCGCTTGCTCGATACCGTGTCGCGGAAGCTGCCGTTGTCCTCGTTCATCGCGATGAAGCGGTACGCGAGCGACTGCGTGACGGGACCGGTCGAATCGAGCGTCTCGCGCAGCGCGCCGTAGCTGCCGGCCGACACGCCGATCGTGTTCGAGCGCTTGAACTGCGGCTGCTTCGTCGTGTAGCTGATGAGCCCGCCGGGGTCGCCGCGGCCGTACAGCGCGGACGCGGGGCCCTTGAGGACTTCCATGCGCTCGAGCGTCGCGGTGTCGCGCGGCACGCTGATGCCGCGATTCCACGAGAAGCCGTTGACGAGGTAGTCGGTGCCGGACGTGTTGCCGTCGCCGGCAAAACCGCGCACCGCATAGTTGTCCCACAGCCCGCCGAAGTTGTTCTGCCGCGCGACGCCAGCGACCCAGTCGTACAGGTCTTCGCCGCGGGTGGCGGCCACGGTCTGGATGAGTTTCGTATCGACGCTGCTGACCGCGAACGGAATCTCCATCACGTCCGCCTCGGTGCGCGTCGCGCTCGTCGAGTCGGGCGCGCGAAACGGTGCCTTCGTGCGCTGCGCCGAGATCTCGACGGCCGGAAGGACCAGTTCCTGCGCATTGGCGACGCTCAGCCCGACCGTGCCGACGGCGATGGCCATCGGTGCGGCCGCCCAGTTCTTTCTGCTCATACCCGTCCCTGAGAAATTGGTTCGTGTTCGGGCACCACGAGCCGCGTTGCGCGGGCATCCGTGTTCCAAACGGTACATTTGCGGGCCGGAATTTAATGCAAATGAGATTTATTTTCAATCGTAAGTTTGCGGTTGTTGTGTCCGGGTTGAATCGCGCGGGGGCGCCCATCGGCATGACTGGCGGATCGGCGCGCGGCGCAGCACCGTGCCGGCCTCGCGGCTGACGGCCGGCCTGCGATGGGGCGGTCCGACGGCTAGTCGGGGACGACCGCGGAATTCCGCGCTCGGCGCGGCCGTCGATCTGCTGAAACGCATCGGCGGCACGGCGCTCCTGTCCGAGACGCCGGAAATCCACGGCGCGGAGCATCGGCTGATCGCGCGCGCGGCTTCGCGCGACGAGGCCGGCCGTCTGGTCGACAGGTTTCAGGTGGGAGCGCTACGTCGCCGACGACGGCGGAGAAAGGAACGACAACCGTTTTCCTCACTGCGGGATTCGTCGACCGCATGACCGGGCAGATCCGCGTACGCGAGCGGCGCTCGCGTGACGCGGTTCAGTCCGGAAGTTCCGGCGATGGCGATGGCGATCGCGGAGACGGCGGCACGGCCGGCGTGTCGCCGCAGCGCCACGCGCGTTCGTCCGCGATCCAGTCGCCGAACAGCTGGATCTTCTGCTGCTGTTCGGTTCCGGCCGGATACACGAAGTAATAGCCCATCCCCGTCGGCAACGCGACGTCGAACGGCATCACGAGCCGGTGCGCGGCCACGCTGTCGTCAACCAGCGTCCTGTCGCCGATCGCGATGCCGTAACCGTCGATCGCCGCGTGTGTGGCGAGATCCAGCGTCTCGAAGCTCAACCCGCGCGTCGAGTCGACGTGCGGCGCGCCCGCATGGTCGAGCCACCGCTTCCAGTCGCGGTGATCGCGTGTCGGATGCAGCAGCGTGTGACGGAGCAGGTCGTCGAGGCTCGCGAGCGGCTGCCGGTCCAGCAGGCTCGGCGCACAGACAGGCGTGAGCCGTTCCTCGAACAACGGGATCGCATGTGTGTCGGGGCCGGCGCCGGGCGCGTAGATCACCGCGGCGTCGAACGGCTCCATGCGGAAATCGACGTGATGCTCCCACGTGGTCGTGATCTGCACCTGGAGTTCGGGATGGTCGGCCTGGAACCGCATGATGCGCGGCAGCATCCACTGCATCATGCAGGTCGGCACCTTCAGCGCGAGTTCGGTGCGCCTGCGCGACAGGCGCATCGATACCTCCTCGATGCGCGCGAAGCTTTCGCGCACCGTCGGCAACAGGAGCTCGCCCTCGGCCGTCAGCGTCAGCCCCTTGGGCGTGCGCTTGAACAGCGGAAACTGATAGAAGCTTTCGAGCGCGAGGATTTGCCGGCTCACGGCGCCCTGCGTCAGGCACAGGTGCCCGGCGGCGCGCGTGAAGCTGCCGTGACGCGCGACGACGTCGAAGACCTGCAGCGCATTGAGGGAAGGCAGTCGTTTCATCGGGAGCATCGGCGTGGAACGGGCGGCGGCGCGGGATCGCTCAGTGCAGGATTTTCGCGAGGAAGTCCTTCGCGCGGTCCGACTTCGGATTCGAGAAGAAATCGTCCTTGCGGT
>NZ_QTQM01000061.1:0-26995 GCF_003854225.1 Burkholderia sp. Bp8986
AATAGATGTACTACGCTGTCTCGGGGTGGGTCAGATTTAGATGAAAACGGTGGGTCAAGATTCGGTGGAAATCAACATGCAATCTTCATCGATTACCGGGCCGTCGGGCGCCGTCGCTGTCCAGGTACTCAATTCCGACACTGATCCGAACAAGCTGCTCGGTAAGTATCAGGCCGTTGCCTATCCGACTTCGCCGTTGCAGCCGAACACTGCGTATAGCGTGACGATCAACGGGACGGCGAACGGCACCGCGTTCTCACGGAACTTTAGCTTTACGACTGGTAACGTCGTCGGCTGATTATTCAAGCCGACAGAGTATAAAAGCGCCCAAAATGGGCGCTTTTTTATCCGCCTTGATATCCGGAAATCGGGGTTGCGTAGAATTGGTAGATCGTCCCGTTGTCTATTCGGACGGCGCAAAAAAATTCGTAATCCGTCCCTTGGTAGTCACCATTTACGTAGTATGGCCCGCTACCCCAGTGGCCGCCCACCATTGTCACCACGCCAGTCCCAAACTGGTATTGTCTGAAATCTCCCGCCTGAAACGTGACCTTGAACCTGCCGCCCGAATATGTCCGGACCGCCGCGTTGCAGATACTCGCCCAATCACGCGTAGAAGGATCTTGCGCGGGCGCCGTGCAAACTGGCGCGGTCCAGTTTGTACCGGTCCACGTCGCGGGACTCGCCGTACCCCAACCACTCGGACAACCCGGGGGAGGGGCGGCGTAATTGCACTGCGGTTCAGACCATCTCGACCCTTGCCAAACGGACGCCGATACGGTTGTCCAGCCAGCGCTGGTTTGGCACTGTGGCTGCGGGATCGCGCCATTACGCAACGGAGCCGCGCACGTCGAATCCTGATAGCCCGGTGTGCACGGGATCGGCGCGCAAGCCTGCCGCATCCCGATATACGCGCCGGCCTTGTCGTAGAATGGATACGACCGAAGACCGAACCCCGGCTGGCACGATCCGTCCGCAAACGCGCTGCTCGCAGCAACGGACATCAGCGCTGCCAATGCCCACTTCATCCAGCTTTTCACTTACCTCTCCCTCAATACGAACAATAGGTTTCGACGACGGCGGTACCGCTGACCCCGTTACCGTTGCCGTCAGTAATGAACACTGCCCACGGTCCGCTGCCCGAAGCTGAAACGTTCACAGTCGCCGTCGGATTCACGTAGAAGCTCACCGGACTGAAGACGATTTGCGGCGTCCCTCCGGTAGCGCAATTTGGCGCCGGAACTCCCCAGCCGTTCTGTACCATGAAGTACCCGTGCCGGAGCGCTGGCCCACCAATCGGCAACCAGGCGTGGTCCTGACACGACAGCACCTGCCCACGACCGTCGCTGTTTTGTGCCATCGCGCCATTGGTCGGACACCACGCGCGCGGCGTTGCAACCGCGCCCGGTGTGATCGTCTGCGTCACCTGCAGCTGGCCGTTCACGGTGCTGTCGCCTGTCGAGATCGGTGCCGGTGCAGAACCATCCGCGTTCTGCACGGCCAGCGTCTCGGGGCTTCGCACCGCGTTGCTGACCGCGACATTCGAAGCGGCCAACGTCGGCGCCGCAATCGTTCCGGTCGCGTCGATGTTGCCCACGCTGTGCAGATCGACGCCGTTGACATCCTGGCTGCCCGTCCATTTCAGCGAGCCGTCGCGCCGGATGAACACCGCGTTCCCATCCGATGACGGTCCGTTCGTCGCCATCACGATGCCCGCCG
Source organism: Burkholderia sp. Bp8986 (assembly GCF_003854225.1). NCBI lineage: Bacteria > Pseudomonadati > Pseudomonadota > Betaproteobacteria > Burkholderiales > Burkholderiaceae > Burkholderia > Burkholderia sp. Bp8986. The sequence continues at coordinate 1,720 of NZ_QTQM01000061.1, forward strand.
GTGCGCCGGGGACAGGATTCGTCGCAGTCCATCTGCCATTCAGCCCTTTGATCGCCGCCGGATTCTGATTCGTCGAGAACCCGAATCCAACACCAGCTGCCTGCGCGACGACCCCGGCGCCGGCAACGTCCGGGCTTCCCCGCCTCGTCACGGGCTGCGACGAATAGAAGACGTAGCTCACCTTGCACGACGTCGTGCCGGTCGCGCAGTCGTCCGGACCAACGCTCATCTGGATCATGTAAGACCCACCCCAGAACGGCCCGGCCGCATAGTCCGCCTTCAGATATTGACCAGCGCGCAGCTCGGCAAACGTCGGTGGTGTGATGGTCGTGGTCTTTCCGCCGACCATCTGCGCCACCAACGTGCCGTACTTGTCCGTCACCCAGTTCGACAACGCGGCGTTGATTGCCGCCTGATTCTTCCCTTCGACGCTCAGCACGTCATGCCGGCGCGTCTCGACGTCGCGCTGGATGGCTTGCAACGTCATTAGCCCTGCAGCGACCAGCACGACCACGACTTCAATAATGCTGAGCATCGGTCGGTCCTTAGTTGCTCTTCGTCGCGTACATCACAATGCTGGCGGTCGCGCCAGCTGATGCGCACGCCGTGGCCGCAGCGTTCGAGGTATAGGCGGTCGTCGGGCTCGAAATCGTCGTGTTGTTCACCTTGACCATCGTGTATGCCGTTGAGACCGCGTCCGCCGAAAGCGCACAGACTGTCGCCGGCACCGGATACGTCACCGCGACGGCGTCATTCGTTACCGTCACCGTGGCAGGCGCCGCTGCGACACCGCCGCCGAAGAGTCCCGTCAACGCGCCCGAAGTCTTGTTCAGGCGTCGACCCGCCGTATCGAATGCGCGCCCCTGCGTGAGCGACAGCATCGTCACGCCCGAGAAGTCAATCTCGCTCGCGGTCGCGTCCTGAATGCCACTCCGGAAGTACTGCGCCTCGCTCTTGAACTGCATCGCATGAATGCGGTCCATCACGTATCCCCAGCCCATGTAGACGAGAAGCGCGATCAGTGCGCCGCCCGCCATCACGCCGGCGGCCTCGACCAGCGACAGCTCCCCTTTCTGCTTGCGACGGCTCTTTCCGATGTAAGGACGCTTGCGCGGTTGCAGTTTGTTGATTTCGTTCATGACGTTGGCTCCTAGAAATTCTGGTTGATAGAGGTCGGAGCGCTATCGAAAGCGACAGCACCCGTTGCGAGATACGAACCCAGGCCGAAGACAAGGAACGCCAGCACCGCCCCAGCGAGCAGCACGTAGTGCGTGATCTTTGCGTTCCGTCGTACCGCCTCGACGACGCGCTCGAGCGAGGTCTGCCCAAGATCCTTCACCGCCTCGACAAACTGATCCCGCCCGGCGGCGTCAGTCAGAATGTCGATGGTGGTTTCTGAGAAGATCCCGGTGTCGAGCGCGAGCATCGGTCGGTCGGGGTTCGCAGTCAGCCGCGCGCTCATCCGGCGCAGATGCCAACGCATCCACGGGTCTGCCGACTTGGAAAGTTTGTCCAGCGCGGCGCGCAAGGTGAGGCCCGAGTCGAACAGGCCTGCCAACGACACGATCAGCAATGCCGCACGTAGATCCCGGCGATTGCGCCACATCAGCGGCATTGCATCGATGCGGTTGCGAAACTCACCCGTCCAATGTTTTAGCGTCTGGAAATACCCGACCACCAACCCCACGACGACCGAGGACGTCAGCAACCAGTAGTCAGCACAAAACGTATCGAACGCGTAGATGAACTGGCCGAATGCCGACCACTTCTCCAGCGGCTTCACGTCTAGCGTCGCCGGCAGAATGTGCGCGCCGAACAGCACACAAAACGAATAGAGATAGATCAGCAGGAAGGCCGGATACGCCATCTGCAGGAACGTCGTCGTCGACAGCACGCGCTTCGCATGCGCCGCCAGCTCAGCCAGCTCCAGACCTCGAATCGCCGCATCGTCGCGGGGAGACTGTCCCGCAAGTTCGAGCAACACGAACTCGTCGTTCGGGATGGACGGCTTGATCGCAGTCGCAAAATCGTCACCGGCGCGCATACGTTGGGCGACCTTCTGGAACACCGGCCACGAGAGGTTCTTTCGCGAGCGATGGCGCACCTCGAGCGTCGTCAGCCGTTCGAGCAATGTCTCGCTGTTGCGCAGCCCCTTCTTGGCGATGTCGAGACGAGTCTCGCGGAAGAACATTTCGCGCATCGCTCGGAATCGAAGCGTTGCGAGGCGCAGTCGCTCCTTCGCCGGAAGCATCATGAAGATCGAATAGATGAGCGACTTGATCACGATGGCACCACTCCGCCTGCGTCAGGCATCACGCGGTACGCGTTGAATGAGCACATCGATTCGTCGATGAACCGCGGATCGATGAGACCGCGCGACGCCTTGTACAGCGCGTGCTCGTAGACGGTCTTGCCCGTCATGTCGGCGTCCGCGAAATCGCTCTTCCGGCTGCTGCGCCACACCTGCTCGGCGCCCCGCCAATCCCGTACGAAAACACGCTCGAGGAACTCAGGCGAAGGTCTGTACAGCTCCATCGCGAGCGTCTGCCCCTTGATGCCGGCCGCTACTTTGCCGGTGCGGGTGAACAGACCCGGGCGGCGGCAATGCTCGCACCCGTCCTCGTCCCGGCACGCCATGCTGGACGTGTCGAGGCCGAACTTGCGCTCCAGCGTCGCGATCTGCTCCGGCGAAAGCACGTCGCGCGCCGGCCGCTTGCAGTGCGGGCAAAGAACCGGGATCAACTTCTGATTGCCGACCGCATTCAGGAAACTGCCGGACGCCACTTCATCCATCGGCAACTTGAGCCGGCCACCGACCAGTCGCATCACCGCGCCGAGGATGCTGTTTCCGTGGAGCGTCGTGCGAACCGGGTGGCCAGTCAACGCGAGCTCGGCGACCAAGCCGGCAAGGACGGAATCGCGCACCTCGCCGATCGTGAGGTCGTCAGGGTCCATTCGCATCAGCGTGCGAACCACCTCGACGATCTTTCGGTTGGCGTCCTCTTCGGTCTCGTTCGGCCGGCGCTGGATCGAAATGTCGGACAGCCACGGCGCGGGCACCTCGGACGGTTCGTTGACCGCGAACTGTTTGATGCGGTCGCGATTCGGCACGAGATACGACATCGCGCGCAGCAACGTCGTTTTCGCCGAGCCGGTTTCCCCGGTCAGGAACGTGGCGCCGCCGGTCACCTTGCCGAGACTCTCAAGGATCTCCAGTTGGCTCGCCTCCAGGCCCATCTCGTGCGGAAGCAGCACCTTCACGTGTTTGAAGTTGCCGTCCAGCAAGCGCAGCGCGACATCGAACCCGCCGACAAGCGGCGCGCTCTGCCAACGGATATTGACGAGGCTCATATGCGCGACGAGCGGAATCATCGCGGACTGCGGTGCCGACGGCTGAAACGTCTCGCCGGAGTTCGTATTGCGCTGAACGAGGTCCTGATAGGTCGCCGAGAGTGCCCGGCGCACCAGCGCCTTCGGCATCTTCCGGTACGAATACATTTCTCCGTCGACGCGCAAACGCAACTCGACGTCTTCGGCGTATTCCCGGTACTCGTAGTGAACGTCTCCCGCGCCGTACGCCGTTGCGGCCTCGATCACATCCCGGAATGCCCCGATCGCCCGCGACGACTCCGGTACGCTCGACGTCGCCCGCTGCTTTTCCGATTTGTAGAGTGCTGCAATCACGTCCTCTTCAGCGACCATCTCTTCGTGCACGGAAATGTCCGCGCGCGCGAGGTCCTTCAGATAGGTCGCGTACAACTGGCTTTCGTGGAAGCGCTGCGTCGACACCACGATCGAGATCCCAGCCTGCAGCTCGACCGCAATGAATTCGCGGCGTGCCGATTCGGTGACTGCCAGCGCTGCGTTTTCATCGCGCTGGCACAACACCCGCTTGAACGTCAGCGCGTCTGCATGCACCAAACGTGGCCGACCCGTCTCGATCGAAACCTCTGGCGCCTCGGTCACGTCCGTGCCGATTCGGCGCACCGTCGGCGGTTCGTCGTATCCGGCCGGGCGGGACGATGCGGCTTCGCGCTCCTTCACTGCGTCCGCGTCCAGCGACTCGGACGGCTCGGGCGCACGTGCTGACCCATGCTCCGGGACATCCACTCGCGCAGCCGCTGGGGCCGCCTCGGGTTCCGACGAAGCCACCGTATCAACCCTCACCTCGACCGTCGAAGGCGGGACATCGGATTTGCCGGTCGTGCGCACGTTATCGGGTTTCGCACTCCCAACATCGCGAGCCGGCGGGACATCAACGGCGACAGCACGAGGCGACGCAGAGTCCTCCTCGAACATCGGCACGTCTTCGATTTCATCCTGCGCGCGACGCAGCATCATGCCCATCGTCATCGGCTGACCCTGATTCGCCTGGCGCGGGTTCGCCGGCTTGCTCGTCGTCTTGAAACGCGGCTCGCGCGGGTCATCGCCGTCAAAGGCTGATTCGCCACCGTCCACCGGCTCTCGTCCGACGATCAGCATCGCACTCGACGAGTTATCGGTAAAGCCCGCTTTGAATGCCTTGAGCCGGCCGAGCAAGCCGCGCTTCTCCGGCTCCCGCGATTCCATCTCCGCAAAGAGGCTCATTGCGTACCTCCCAGCGGTACGCCCGGCAACGGGGCACCGGTAGGCAGCGGCGCCCCCAGATCCACTAACGAACGAACGGCATTTGTCGCTGGCGACTGGATCGGCGCAGCGCTGCGGATCGGCTCTTTCCACGACCGCTTGCCTTCGGCCACCGTCACCGCGTAGCCGTCGACGCTCTTAACGCTCCAGCCGTTGAGCAAGGTTGCACCGACGCGCGCCGGGTAGATCGCATCGCGGAACGAGTACAGGACATGGGCACCGGTCTCGTCGTTAAACGCGCCAAGGAACGAGACCGCCTCGGCATGCGCGCGCGGCTGGCGGGCTGGTTTTTCTACCGGCTTCGGCTGCGCGTCAGCTGTCACGCCGCTCGCGACGATGCCAGGCTGCGGCTGCGACATGGCACCGGGCGGCAACATGCCAACGCCGGGCCCACCCCCACCCAGTTGGCGGGCGAGATTCGCGCGCGCCAGTTGATCGATGTCGTCGATCGACAGGCTGGCGCCGACAGGTCCGGCATGAGCGGACGCGGCAATACAAACGCCCGCCGCGACGAGTGCGTGCTTAATCGAAAACATAGTATTTACCCTTCGCGGTGAAGTGAACGCCATACGACGATTCGCCCGTTTCCCTGTTGGGGGTCGCAGATGCACCTTCATTGAGACGCAGGTCGACCTTCAGCGATTCGATCGTCATGTTCGGGGGCAGCTTGGCGAGCAGCGGTGATTGCCAGCGAAAGCCTTCGATCGTCCAGCCACCCTGTTTGAGTAACGGCCCGACGCGCCCCCCTTCAACGGCGCCAGGCGCCGCAATGAGTGCCTGCGGTTCATCGAGCGTGACGACGTAGCCGTAGGCTCGAAGCTCCAGGACCTTGGCCGACATGCGTTGCGGTGGCGTCTGGAGCATGTCGATGAACGCCGGCGAAGTGGGCCAACTCTTCGACTCACCTTCCTTCAGGGACGCAACCTTAGGAACAGCCGGACCTCGCCACTCGAGCGACAGACCGTCACGAGCGAAAGTCACCGGACGCATGTCCGCGGTCGCTGCCTGCGCGAATCCAGCGAAGGTCCCCCCGTTCCGGCGGAACTTCATCGTGCAGAAACCCGACGACGGACAGTTCGCCTCCTGGAACAGCCACCCCTTGATGACCGTTTCCTTTCCGCCGACGGCCGCGAGCAACGCAGGCGCAAGGTCGGATGCTCGCGGCTGCACGCGCGCGAACGCCTCTTGAACGGCTGTCGCATACTGTTCAGCGAATGTTGGAGGACGAGGAGGCGGCGGCGGAGGGGACAGCACATCCATCAGCTTCGGAACGCCGAACAACGCGCTGACCACGATCGCGATGACCGGAACCATGGTCGGCACGGACATCGGGAGCTTCGCGATGCGACCGACCTTGCCGTTCGCGAGCAGCTCGCTCGCCTGGAACGGCTCATCAACGTCGCCGATCCGATCGCCCGTACCGAGCGTGTCGAGCTTCAGATTACCCCTCAGGCATTCCTGCTCGATCTCAAGACGCCGCGATTGCGCCGCCTCGGGGGACAGCACTTCATCGTTGCGCACCGCGCCGCGCACCACGAACACCAGGTAGATGCGCGGACCGTCCTGCAGCAGGACCAGCGCGGCGGCTCGGCTTTTGACCCGCTCGTGAAGAGCGACGCGCGCCGCGCCCGAGTACAGCCGGGCGCCTTTCACTTCCGGTGCATCCGGCATCGCAAAGCCACCGATCAGTTCGGTGCCAACCTTGAACTCGACGTAATGCGTCGCGCCGAAGGCATCAACATAGCGCCGACGCTCGGCCTTCCCACCCTTTACCGGGTAGGCCCGCCAATCGATGCCGAACACAAGGCGTGCGCGCTTGTCGATCGGCAGGGGTTCCGTGATGTGCATCATGGTCACATCGACGGGACGACCGTCGCCTTCAGCATGATGATCTGGAACGTCTTCGCCTTATTCCAGCTACCCGTGATGCCGGCGATGCCGGTATTCGTCGTGCTGTCGGCCTGATCCGTGATCGCGCCATACAGCACGATGGTCTGCCCATCCGACAGTGCGATCGTCTGGTCGTCCTTCGTGCCGATCGTGTGCGCGAGCTGGATCTGCTGCTGGGTCTGACCAGACCCGGCGCCCGCGCTCGTGAACGGGCCGTTGAGTTTCGAGCTGTCCGCCCAGTACGCGAGGACGATCTGGTTGTGATCGTTGACCGCAGGCAGGACGTTCACGAATTCGCCCGTCGTGATGGTGCCCGGCGTCAGGCCCGGCACACCGCCGGACGTCGCGGTCAGGGAACCGGACGACGGCGTGGTTGAGCGCAGGTAGTCGTCGCTCTTGAACGACGCGACAGACACCGGCAGGCCGTTGAGCGTCATCTTGGTCATCGTGTTGTCCTGCACCGTGCGGCCGTACTGGTTCAGTGCGTTGACGACTGCGTTCGTGCCGGAAAACGGCGCATCTGGGCGCAGCACCGAGACACCGACCGAGCCACCGCCAGTCGCAAGCGACGTCGGCGAGGTAAAGCTGATCGCGTAGCGCGCGAGGCCGGCATGCATCGCATTGAAGACAACGTCCGCGTTCATGCCCGCCTGGCTGCCCCGGTTCAGCGCGATCTGGATCGTGCGGACCGTGATGGCCACCTGACGCGTCGAGATCGCGTTTTCGTGCTTCAGCAGCTTCCCGATGTTGTCCGCCGCTTCCTTGGTGTCGTAAACCATCACGAGTCGGCTCTGCGGGTTCACGCTCACCCGGCCCATGGGCGACTTCAGCTTCTCGATTTCTGCCGTGATCGCCGCGATCTGATCGAAGTCGCCTTCGCGCCCCGTCGATGTCTGCGCCGAGAACGAACCCGTGTTGCCGCCCGAGCTGCCCCCGCCGCCACTACCCGACTCATTGCCGGTCGACGTGTCCATGCCCTTGCTCATCGTCGACTTGATCGACACCTTGCCCGGGATCGCGGCGATCTGATACATGCGCGTGACGAAGCGACTCACGTTGATCGTGCTGCCGTCGAACGACCAGTCGAGGCCCAGGTCGGTGGTCATGTTCTTCATGTACGTACCGGACCGGCCCGTGAACGCCTGCCGGTAGATCGGCTCTTCGGTTCGCGCGGCGTTGTGCTGCCCCTTCGACTCCGTTTGCCCCGGCACCAGCGAGTCGCGCGGCACGAAAACGTCCGGGCTCAGGTGAACCGGATAGCCCGTCGCGGTCGAGATCAGCGTGGCGATCTGCTTGATGCCGAGGTTCGCGGGCAGCGTGACCGTCTTGTCGCGGAACACGGCAGGCAGCGTCGCCTCGTAGGCAAGCGGCACCAGCCGGTCCCCCAGGAACGCGGTCGGCACATCCTCGACGAGCGCCATCGGCGCCGGACCCTTGCCAAGCGCGTCGGAGATCGTGCGGTGTGCCGCGTCGTAGCTGTCGTTGACGTCCTGCTGCGTCACGGTGCAACCGGCGGCCATCAGGGCGGCTGCGATCGCGACCGTGGATTTCAAAAGTTGAACGCGCATGGTTCTCAGTCCTGGCAGTTGCCCGCGCGTGCGATCACGCGGATGACGTTGTTCGAGTGGCGGCAAGCGCGCGTTGGCGTACGCATATGATTCGTCGCCTTCATCACCTGCTGCAGGACGGACGTGAAGTCGCCGGTGAAGGACGCGTTGAATTCGAGCGGCAGGTCGTCGTCGATCTTCCACGCCAGTTGCCAGCCCTGCTGCTGCAGCCAACGGTCGAGGGCGTCGCGAAGATTGACGTCCGCCGGCGTCACCGAGAAGGTCAGCGTGCCGCTCGCAGCTGGTGCACCCGCTCCCGGCAACTCGACAGCCGCGACGTCGGTCGACGGCGCGGGCGCGCTGGTGCTCGCCGGCGGCTGCAGCGACTGCTCCCGCTTCGTGCTGTCGGCCGCCGCCGGTGCCGCTTTCGGCGCCGACGCAAGTACCTGCCAGCCGTCCGCATCAATCGAGCTCGTCGCCGCTTGGGGTGCCGCAGTCGCCGCGGCACTCAGGGTGGCCAGCGCTACCGCTACGATCGCGCGTGCTCGCGCCTGATTCGAATGTGTCTTCTGCATGGTTACCGACCCTGTTGCATAAAGCGGCGATAGATCGCGCTGGCGTAGACGAGCTGCTTGGACGGCGTGACCGCGTTGTAGGCCCCCACTGCCTTCCAGTTCGGACCGAAGCGACGCACGTTCGACGCGAGGATCCACGCCCCGACATACGCGCTCACGCAACCGTTGAAGAGGTGCTCGCGACGGATGCCGTAGCGCGACAGAGTCGGGAGCCACGACGTGTTGATCTGCATGAGCCCGATGTCTTCGCTGCCGTTCGTGTTCCGGTTCACGGCATTGGGCCGCATGCCCGACTCGTGTTGCGCAATGACGCGCAGCAGCCGCGGATTGACGCGGTGAAATACCGCCGCGTCATCAAGGCAATCCGCCCGGCTCGGCAACGCGGTGACCGCCATCACGGCGGCGACGATCGATACGATGTGCTTCACGACGTCGGCCCCCCGCTCGCCTGTAGCGTTGCGTCAGGCGTTTCGCGATACGTGACTTCCTTGCGGCGCTTGACGTGGATCGTGTTGCCGTCTGCTGTCACGGTGAACAGGTCGGACGTGCCCTCGAACATGAAGTAGCGGCCCTTCTGCTCGCCGATGCCCAGGTTCCGCGCATCCGTCACGCCGACCCGCACGACCGATTCCGCGAACTTGAAGTACGTCCGGCCCTCTCGATCGAACACGGCTTCGAGCTTTGCCGGATTCGGCTGGTCGAAGTCGTAGACCGTCTTCGCGTCGCGCGTTACCTCGACGCGGTTTGTCGCGTCGGCCACGATGAAACGTTCCGCGCGGTCGATCGTCATCACGCTCTTGACCTCGTCCCAGCTAGTGCGCAACGCTTTCCCGTCCGGCGTCTTGAACGTGACGGTCTTCGCCGGTTTCGCCGTGAAGCGGATCTGCATATGCGTGTCGTCGCCATCACGGATCGCCTGCGCGCCAAAGCGCTCGGCGAGCCGCGACACTGGCGGCGGTTCGGCTGTGACACGCGCGACGACGCGATTCAGGCCGGCCTCATCGGCATCACCGCCAGACGACGCGTAGTTCAACGCAGCAGATTTCGGCGGATCGCGATGCAGCCGCACATGCCGCCCGCCGAAATCGACGTCCGCGTACAGCCCGGATTGCGTCATCAAGCGATCGAGCGCTTGCATCCAGTTCTCGCCGTCGCGCGTCGCGAACAGCTCCGAAGTCATCAGGTCGACGTCCTTCTGCGCCGAACCCGTCCACCCTTGCGGAACGAGCGACTTGACGACGTTGCCGACCGGCATCGACGCATGAAGCGCGCGAACCGGCGCGAGTGCGGAGCGCGTGCCGATCAGCACCAAACGGTTCGTGAAGCCATCGAATCCGGCCGGTTGATCGTCCTTCATCGCAGCCAGTGCGCCGGTGCCGCCGATGAACGTGTTCGTCTTCTTCCATCGGGCCGTGGCCGAATGGGCGCCGACCTTGTACGTGATCGACGCCGGCGTGCCTTCGACGACGACGTACGGGCCTTCGGTATGGCCACCTTCGGCGACGATGACCTGGCCCGCGCGCGGCTGGATATAGGTCTTCGCCCCGTCGTTGAAGATCAGCGCCGGCCGCTCGGCGATACCGCCCAGAATGTCGTAGTCGAAGTCGAACGGATCCGTGTTTGCCGCCGATGCAGCTGCGCACACGATCGCCGACGCAGCGCACGCGAGTAACTTGGTCGTGTGCTTCACAGGCCTGCCTCGATCAGTGAAAGGTGTCGAACGAACCGCGTGAGGTACGTGCGACCGGGATTGGGATTCGCGCTGTGGTAGTAAGCGATGGCTTTCGCGACCGAGTCGGTTCGCGCGAAGTTCTCGGTGTGGATCGCCTCGGCGACCGCGACATTGGTGGCGGGCGCGAGCAGCGTCTCGATCGCCTTGTAGGCTTCCTCGCGCGACTTGAAGAAGAAGCCCTGACCCGCAACGTTCAGCGTCCACGGCCAAGCGCGGCCGCGGTAGTTCGATTCGTTCAACGCGATGCCGGCAAGAATCTTCGAATCAACGTTGGTGTGCAGCAGTTCGAACGGCACGACCGCGCGAGAACACGCCCATCCACCTCGCCGCTCGGCGAGCGCCGCCTGCGCGCCGTCATCCAGTACGAGCGGCTGGAGCCAACCGCGGTCGATAAACAGGTCGTCCAGGGCGACGTCGCGCCCATCGATCGAGACCGTGACGCTCGCTTCGCTCGAGCTGCGCACGGGCTGGCCGATCAGCGGCGACGCCCATTCGACGAACGCGTCGAGGCCGCAGTAATAGACCGGCTTGCCCGGCAGCATCGCGACGCGGCGCACCGCGCCATCCTGAATGACGACGCTCACCAGGCTGATCACCTGCGCGATTACTGCCGAATGCGCGTATGCGCTCGCCAATGCCGCTACAGCCGCGAAAGCCATGCGCTTGATCATCGCGGCTCCCGGTACGGCTCGAGTACCATCTCGCGATTGATCTTCATCATGAAGTGCCGTTTGCCCGGCTTCGACGTGATAGTCGGCGGAATGTTCTTGTAACGGTCGAGTACCGACTGCGCCGTTTGCGCCGCGATCTGACCAGCCGTGCCGCCTACTTGAGTGACGCCAAGCGGGCCCGTCGTCGTGCTCTGATCGCTATTGCTGAAGGCGCGAACCAGAATCGCCGTCATGAACGAAGTCGAGTAAATCTTGAAGAAGTGGTTGTTCACGTCGCCACTGAAGCCGGCCGTGCCATCGCCGTCAGCACCTTGTGCGCCGTACAGCGGGACGTGCTTGCCGTTCGGCAGGCGCATCTCCGCGCCGGCGACGAGAATCGACTCCTGCCCCGGCTGAATGTCCGAGCTGTAGGGCGCGACGATCGTTGTGCCCCACGGAATCGCGAGGCAACGCCCATCACCGTTGTTCGCGTACACATCGCTTTCTACGATCAGCGACGCGGTACCCGGGCGATCTGAATTGAGCGCTTCGTTCGAGAGAACCGGAATCTTCGCCGGCGGCGACAGCGCGCAGCCGTGCGATTGGCCGACAAAGCCGGTCCGCGCAAAATCCTTGTCGCCGTCGCTCGGCTGCGCGACGTCGTGCATGAACGCGTTGTCGCGTTGTTGCGTCGTCATCGGTCCTGCCGCCGATCCACCGCGTGATGCGAGTGCAGCCTGCGCCGTCGCCTCTTTCATGGCAGCGTCTTGAGCGGCCGCCTGCTGAAGCAGCATCTGTTGCGGCGAGATCATGCCGTTCGGTAGTTGCTGCGGCTGCGCGTCCGTGACCTTGACGCCCGGGCGGAAGATCGGCGAGACGTAGATCGTGTCCTGGTCGTTCGCCGCCTTGAGCTCGCCGGTGCTTGCACTCGGCAGGACCGCGTCTGCCGACAGGGTCGGCTTCTTCGCATTCGCGGCCGCAGTGGCGCTGGCGGCGGCTGCAGCTTCCGCAGCGCGCCGACGGGCTTCGGCCTGTTGCTGCTCGATGATCTTATCAACGTCGGCTTTGTCAGCGTTGCTTTTGTCGACCGCTTCGGCCGCACGTTCACGCTTGGCCTTCAGCGCTTCTGTCTCCGCCTTGTTTGCTTCAACTGTCTGCGTGTAGAAGCCCAGCGAGCCGATTCCAAGGGCAGCAATCGCGCCGATCGCAATCATGACGTTGCGCGGCAACTTGCCCTTGAACAAGACTTTCTCTTCCGGGCTGCTCGGATCGATCTGCTTTGCCATAACGACCTCAGAAGCCGAACAGACCGCGACGGCCGCGAGTGATCGTGACCTCCTCGCCCGGTCGCGTGAGCGTCACTTCGTCCGCCAGTCGCTGGATGACGATGTACGGCCCACGGCGGATGAAGTTCGGGCTGACGATGTCGCCGCCGTCCTTGATGGTCGGGACGGCAAACGGCGTACGCGGCGGCATCCGGATCCAGATGAACGTGCCATCGTCGAAGACCGTCTCCGGTTTGAGCGAACTCGTGCCGGAAACGGTGTATTCGAAGTTCAGCTTGTCCGGCGGCACGCCGATCGGGCCGGAATCCGATTGACCAGCGTGGTCGGCATCGCGATCGTCGCCGGCGACATTCCCGCGCGTGCGTACTTTCGCCATCAGCGAATTCGGATAGTTGAAGCGGACGTTCTGATAGAACAGGCCGCCGAGAGGCGACGAGACGAGCGTCAGCTCGTACTCGCGCTTGTTCGTGCTCAGGTGCAGCGTGTTGACGAGGCCGGGCTTCGTCGGCTTAACGTACACGTGGTTTGCGCCGTCCGTATCGATGACCCACTGGACCGAGTCGCCCATCGCCGGCTCGCTGATCAGGCTCTCACCGCGCTCCAGCTCGATCGTCGTGAGCTTGAGTGGTGCCGTCATCACGCGGTAGATCTGGTCGCGGCTGTGCGGAAAGACAGCCATGCGCGCGTCACCGGGCATCGTGATGGGATCGGCGCCGGAGTTGTACGGATTCACCGGGCTCATCGCGTCGCCGATGATGCTGCCGACATCGAACCTGGGAATCGGCGACACAGGACTCGCGGCATTCTTGGCGGCGAACGCATTGGCCGACGCTGCGATCAACGCGAGCGTGCCCCAGGTCAGGAGGGAACGTGGTCGTTTCATGCGCCGGTTTTCTGCAGAGTGAAGAACGGGTAATAGAGGCCGTACGGATTCGTGCCGAGTACGTCTTCCGCGGTCGGAGGAATGATTTGGTAGCGCATCGTCAGCGCGAAGCGGACATCGACGGGCTTGTCCGGCGGCGATTGCCGGGTCGAGGTCGTAAATTCGACGACGACAGTCGAATCCTCCAGCAGCGAGACGTTGGTGACCTTCGGCTCGCGGACCAGCTTCGGATTGGTCGTGATCTGATCGAACGGTTTGTCGTCGCTGATCCACGCCGCAAATTGGTTCTTCGCGTTGCCGACCATCTTGGCTTTCACAGCGTTGATGTTCTTGGCGAGGCGTGAGGTGCGGATATCGTCGGTGAGGACCGGCTCGATCGTGAACCAGTGCTCGACGTCCTGTTTGATCGCCGTCCGCTTCGCCTGGTCGTCCGGGTTGTACGCGGCCAGTTGCTTGACCAACGGATTGCCGCCGGCATCCGACGAGACACCATAGGCCCGCACAACCGACGGCGGCGGTTGCCGGGTGTACACCGCGCCACCTGCGATGATCGCGAGGACGAAACAGAATGTCTTCCAGTGATTGGCTTCGATCCGCAGACGCGTCCCCTGGTCGAAGATGATCTTTTCGGGATCCTCGTTCGAGTAGTGGCCGGGCGCCGGCGACAGGGCGACCTGCTTCTTGCTACGGGGAAAGAGTCTGGGGAGTCGCATCACGGAGTTCCAATTGGGACTGATCAATTGGAACAGCCGAGGCGACAACGGCTCGTGGGAAAAGAGCGGTGATTTCAGGGACCTTTTCGCGACGGAAACTCGAGCGTACCTGGCGATCGCGAGCGCTCAACCGGTTGAGGGGGATAGAGGCGAAAGCTACGCAAAATTGCCGAGCTTTCCGGTCTTGCATTTCCATCTACGACGATAGAATCGGGGCATCAGTCGTTGCACACGTTGCACGCATTCAATGACTGTCACGCGAGTGACCAACGCTTGCAAAGCATTGTTTTTGCGTAGTTCTTTATGCACTGGTTGTTCGATGCAGCCCGCCGTCCCCCTCAACCGGTTGCAGGGAATTTTTCAAAAATGACAACAATAAGTGACCAACCACTGCCTACCTCTATGATCGATTCCAATTTGTGCAAGAGTCCGTCCTGCAAGAAAGTGGACATCTCTCGAGAGCGCTTGGCGGTTAATGAACAACACCTCGAACTTCGCCGCGTCGGTGCGCCTCCGGTGGTCTTGGGCCGGTTCTATCGTGAGCTGCTTGATCGCAAGCTTTGGCCCACCCAAGCACAACTGGCGGCAGCGCTCAGCGTGTCGAAAGCCATCGTCACAAGATCGATCCAAGCATCGCTGCTTCCCCCAGAGGTGATCGAGTCGTTTGGCGGCCCGGATCACGTCTCATTTCGTGCTGCGGAGTTTGCTACGAGGTTGATCAGGAAAATTGGCAGCGAGGTTGTGGCCCGAAGGGCATTGACGGTACCCCCAGGGGCTGCTCCTGTGAATGTGAAATCGATTCTGTGTACGGGGGTAGCTCAAGCCAAAGACGATTTCGCACTGAGGCTATCACCGGGAGCAACGGGCCGATACATCCGGATCGACTCCCCCAACATTCAACGCGTGATACCTCATCTTTCGTTGTTGCAAGATCTGATGAACACGCTCTTTCCGTCATTGCTCGTCCGGTCCGATTGAGTTTCGCAGAAAACGGAGGTGCGCCATCGGAGCGCTCGCGGGTGTATTCCCTGATGGGTGACAAATTCCGACCCCTTGGCCGTCTTTGCGCTTTAAGTGACATTATCCGACCCGGGACACCCGCGGGTATCGCGAGATATAGCCAATATCCATCGTCGCTAACGGTGACGTATTCCGACCCGGCGGCCGAGCAACATCTATGACACTTTCCGACCCATCGGAAGTCAGGGAAAGGTGACAGATTCAGACCCAAGCGTGCGCCAACGAATGTGACAAATTCCGACCCAGAATTCTCCCAAAAGGTGACGTTTCCCGACCCGATGCGCCTTCGAGAAAGATGACATTTTCCGACCTGCACTGACGGCTAGATAGTGACGTTTTCCGACCCATGGAAGGTGATTTTGGGTGACGTATTCCGACCCAGCGCATCTCGCTCTTTCGGCGATGTTGGCCTTTCGCGAGTGAGGTCGCTCGAAAGGTGACATTTCTCGACCCGGTGAGCTACCCGATCGATGACGTATTCCGACCCATCGTAGAGGCTTCCCGGGCCTTGGGTAATAGTTCTCAGGCGGGTCCGAGCGCGAGCTAACCAGAAAGGTGACTTTTTCCGACCCACCAGCGGCCGCGTTCACATCGCCAGACAGACTTCCAGAAAAAGGTGAGTGAGTACTTAGTAGCTTTCAGTCACTGAGGTCGGAAAGCGTCACCTTTCCGGAAGGTTGTCTTGCTTCTTTGGCCTCCTTGGACGTTTGAGACCCACTTCAGAGTGGTTGAGGTCGGAAAAAGTCACTTTTCAGGGATTGCGCAGGCTGTCCAAGGGAGTTTAGGGTGGTTTTGTTGCGTAGGAACAACTTTCTAACCGGTCTCTTTGTAAGACAGTTTATAGAACCGTTTGTAAAACCTTTTGTAAACGCTTTGGCGTCGTCCGCGGAGGCTTACTGGGCATGGGTTTGCAGGAGGTCACAGTCAAACAACTGTGACGTATACCGACCTCAACGTGACGTAATCCGACCCTAAGTGGACACAGAGCGGGCTCGCAGTGACAAATTTCGACCGTTATCCACAACGGTGACTTGCACCTTGACGATGTCACTTTATAATTGTGACACCTCCCGCAGAAGGTCACCTTTGTGAACAAAAAGGCAAAAAGTCAGCTCGAGCCGGCTCAGGTTGAGATTGTTGAGATCGAGCCTCTCCAGATTGAGCCGTCGGACGAGCCGCCCCTGGACGGTGAAGGCCGAGTACGAGGCACAGTTGCCATGAGTCGTGCCCTCGTTAACGCCCAACAAGGGCTGACGCTCAATGAGAAGCGGGTGATGATGGCCGCGCTCCGGTGCATCGATAGCAAGAAGTCACCATATTTGCATGGAAAGGGTAATGGCTATGTGAGCGTTCGTGTCCGGGCAGACGAGTTCGCTGCCCTCGCGGCGCTTGCGCCAAGGTCTGGCGAGAAGCAAGCGACGGCAGCCTACGAGGGGCTCAAGGAAGGCTGTGCGAGCCTTCAGAAGAGACAGCTAACGTACATGGACGGCCCAAAGAAAGTCGTCCTGAATTGGGTGTGGAAGGCCGTCTATCACGAACGTGAAGGGTGGGCAGAGGTTTCGTTTTCCCCGGATCTGACGCCTCATATCTTCATGTTGCAACGGCGCTTTGTCTCGTACCAACTCGAGTTCGCGCGAGGCTTGCAATCGCTTTATTCGTGGCGCCTCTTGGAGTTGCTGATGCGAGAGAGAGACCGTGGGCGACTCCTGATCACGTTGGAAGACTTCCGGCACGTGCTTGAAATTCCTCCGACATACCGCTTTGCCGACATCAAGCGGCGGGTAATCGAAACTGCGGTGAATGAACTCAACGCCAAGGCAGATCTCGTTATCTCGTGGACACCAGTAAAGCTCGGTCGCGCTGTAAATTCACTGGATTTTCAGTTCATCCAGAACCCGCAGAGCCGGTTGGCGTTGGACGGCGATTTGTCCTTTTCGGAAGCAACAGTCACGGAGGCTGCGGGAGGCTGAATCAAAGGGGTTTGCTGCGAATTGCCGATGCGGCATTGCCGCACCATCGTGTAGTCGATTCCGCCCAAGCGCAATATCTTCGGCGGGCGGTCCGCCGCGTAGGAAGATCTATTTCAGTTGGTGCCCGTCTTCTGCTAGCAGCTTCTTGAAGGCGGCGACGTAAGCCTCGGCTTTTTCCGCGGATCCAAAGACGAGGTCGACGCGGACTTTCCCGTCGCCCCACTCCTTGATCGCACCAATTTCGGTCCCCTCGTCGGTCGACACCTTGTATTGTCGCGAAAGGGACTTTCGTGGCGCCCGTCCGTTCTCAAGGCTCTCGCGAATACTTTTCACTTTCTGAAATGGAAGCTCCTCGTCACGAATTCGCTCAGCAAATGCCAATGTGCGTTTCTCATCCGCAGCCTTCAAGTACAGGGTGAGTTCGTAGCTTGTCGACAGGCCGAATTGTTTGGGATGCGAAGCGATTACATCAAGAACGGACTGTGGAAGCTCCAGGAGCGCCAGGATCTTACTGACTTTGGATTTATTCTCTTCCACCAAGACAGCAAGTTCATCGTTGGTCCTGGCGTGGCCTTGATCGAGAAGTTTCTTGTAACCCAGCGCAACGTCTAGGACGGTTTCTTGTTCACGCTCATTGTTTGCCGCTCGAGCGAGACGATAGAAATCGATGGGGTCTAAGCCTTCGAGCAGCTTGACATCTAGCGTTTCGGCACGATTTCGGAGCGCACCGAGTTTCCGGAACTGTCCATCGATCAGAATTGCGCGATCAGGATGCTCGGGATGTCGTCCAGCGAGCACGGGGACGAGCTGGCCATCTCGTGCCATAGAGGCTGCGCGGGCGGCGACCAACTCCTCCTTATAGATCGTACGACTATTGAGCGGGTTGTCATCGATATGGCTAATCGGCATCGTTACATACCGTGCTTGGACTCTCCCTGACTGCTCTAGGTCGGCCACATACGTTTCCGCAGCGGACAGCGGTGGCTTGAGCATTTCCTTCGGCTGATCCAAGAGGCTGCTTCGGCCGCTGAGGGCTTCATCAACTCGGTCGAATCTGGAAGGTGTCACTGTCTCGCGCATCGTCTGGTCCCGCTTCACGCCGGCGTTGAGTGCTGCAGAAAAATCTTTCCTCGTCATGCTTGCACCTCGAGGACTTCGAGAATCTCGTCGACAAGATCATTTAGCTCTTTATGAGCGGCCTTCGCAGATCGAAGTTGAAGGACCGTTGCCCCCGATACCTCAGCTTCCTTGTACGCGGTGCGAAAACCCAATTTTGTCTTCAACATCGGAAGTTCGTCGTCTCCGGCTGCCGCTTCAAAGATCTGCTTCACGATCGTCACGTTTTGGTTCATGTTCGCGAACGACCGAAGTTTGAGATCTGGGTTTCGTATTTGAGCTTCAATCCCCAACTTCTTAGCCTCTTGAACGGCCCAGAGGTTACCCCCTGATGCTGCAATCGGAATAAGTCCCAGATCGGAAATTAGTAAGGCTACTGAGGGAGCCGCTGATTTAATGGCGGGCGGACAATCAATGACAATAAAATCATAATCATTAACATACTTTGCGATTTCTCGATCGGGCCGCGGACTAAGCGCGAGATTCGAAATCGCAGCGGGATACGGCCTATCGTCCGGGGCAGCCCCAACTGAAAGCGTCGCAGTACCCTGCTCGTCTAGATCGACGAGCATTGTCCGATAGCCGCGCATACCAAACGCACCTGCGATATTGGTGGATGTTGTTGTTTTGCCGGACCCCCCTTTCTGATTGAAGACCGCGATGATTTTCGCTGGCATGCTTTCTCCTGATCGAAACAATGCTCGGCCCGCCCAGTTTCTACGTAGAAACTGCATTGGGTGACTCCGCAGAATCTTAGAATGGGCGGGCGCAAACATCAAGAAAAAAATAGAATTTTGTTGAGATTTCTATGCGTCGGCACGAATCATCGAGTGCGCGTCATGCTTTCATTCGACAGGGAGGCCAGTTTCTACGTAGAAACTGGCCTCCCGCAACCGAGCCGATGCAATCTGTCGCCCGATACGAAACATTGACGGTGGCCTTCTTCGAACGACGGCGTAGCCGGCGAATTCAATTTCGTACATGGGGTATTGAGGCATTTGGGGCTTGGTTGCAGATTCCGCCAATTGCATTAACCCAAGGAAGGAGTTTCTACGTTGCAATTTCATCGCACGGTCTGGAATGACTAGGTATCTGAGTCGTCGCGGTGGATCGAAATTGCGATGTCTTAGAAAGCTGTCGATGCAACAAAGGCTGCGCTACGGGTGCCGTCAGTTTCTACGTAGAAACTGACGTGAATACCTGGCCGATGCGGGCATTCCGAGTGCATTTCCTCCAGGAAGACAACTGCTTGGCCGGACGTCCTAGTTTCTACGCTGAAACTGCACCTATGCGGTGCGTATGCTTGCGCGCTATCGATCTTCTGTCATAACAATGGAGACTCGACATGTCGTCTCCCGATCGCTGAATCCCTGCCTTATATACTGAATATGACGCTTGCGCCCGGTGGGCGGCGTTACCGCGACAGTACAGAGCCTGCAGAACCAGCTTCTGCGCCGACTCCGGGATAATCTGGGACTTCCAATGCGATAGGAAGGATGACTCCCAGACTATCTGGGACATTTGACACGTCGCAACGCAAAGTCCTGCTTTATGTGGGAGATTGGTCGGGCCGGATCGATTCGAAATGAATCCCTTGGCATGATGAAGACAGATGTTTAAACGCGACGACTGAGCCGCAAGGGCCGGGATCGTTCACGCCAGTTTCTCCGACGTATCCCTAGAAATCAGGGTTCGAACGCACTGGCGCAGCTCGTTTAGGCCGTCTGGCGCGTAGAGAATGCTCCGCGCCCGCATGCTTCAAGTGCTTGTTTGGTACGCAAATAGCTGTGTCGATGCGCCAGTCGAGCGTCTCCGAACTGAGGGGCCTTACGTTCCGTGTTGAGCTTGCCAACACGAGTCGCCTGCTAGGCCTGATGGTCCGACGCCTCACGCAGAGAAATTCGGCGTAGATCATATTGAGCATTCCCGGGGTTAGGGGCGCGATGCTAGGCCGCCCCATCACGAGCGTCAAAGGGAGTAGCTCCATAAGAGTGACCTAGGACGTTTGCATGAAGTGGGGCGACCGCTGAAGTAATGTGTTAAGCGAATCGATGTGGTTTCAGGGCGCCTCCGCCAAACACGTTTGATCGGAGTTTTCGCTCGCGTTTGGGTCAGCGGATTCCTGACAGCGATCCATCTATCGACTGCCAAATAGTGCACTTCGACAAGCCGTTCGGGTGCTGCTAGGAATACGCGGCCGATGTAGAGAGGAGGCCTCGCAAAATCGGACAGCCAGATAAGTGGATCGGCCGGAGCGTGAGCCAGCGATAATGCTGGCAAAGGAACCGAGGAAATGGCGAAGAGAACCCGACGCACGCACTCAGCGGCGTTCAAAGCGAAAGCGGCGCTGGCAGCGGTCAAGGGCGAGCGCACGCTGGCCGAGCTGGCGCAGCAGTTCGATGTGCACCCGAACCAGATTACCGAATGGAAGCGGCGATTGCAGGAGCGTGCGGCGGACGTGTTTGGCGCGGCAGGCATGCCGTCGAGCGAGCCGCCGGTGGACCTGAAGGCGTTGCACGCCAAGATCGGCCAGCTGACACTGGAGAATGATTTTTTAGAAGGTGCGCTCACCAAGGCGGGATTGCTGAGCGCAAAACGATGATCGACCGTACGCATGCGCTGCCGGTTTCGCAACAGACGCGACTGGTCGGCATCGCGAGGTCGAGTGCGTATTACCGGCCGCAGCCGGGCAGCGAAACCGATTTGTTGTTGATGCGGCGAATCGACGAACTGCACATGGAGTTCCCGTTTGCCGGGGCACGAATGTTGGCGCGCCTGTTGCGTCGAGAGGGCCGTGAAGTCGGCCGCCGTCGCGTACGCACGTTGATGAAGCGCATGGGCGTGGAGGCGCTGTACTGCAAGCCGAACACAAGCCGCCGCACCGCGCAGCACAAGATCTGGCCGTACTTGCTGCGCGGCATGAAGATCGCGCGGTCCAACCAGGTGTCCGCCCTCGAGACGACTTACATTCCGATGGCGCGAGGCTTCGTGTACCTGACGGCGGTGGTGGACTGGGAGGCCTCCTCTAAGTTGTGCGCTCAATAGTAGTCGCCGCCCAAGAAGATACGGGTCGAAGATCTGAATGTTACGGCACGAATCGCGGAAGCTTCTGGAGTACTGGCATCGGGTCTTCGGCTGGCCCGATGCTGGTGCCAATATGCGCGCAATGAGGTCGTTCTAGGGGCTTGCTATACAGAAATAGGTGAGGGCGTTTTCCTTTGTTCCCCGGGCAACGGCTAGTGACCGCACTGCTACGACGGTAGCAAGGGTTACGTCGGCCTCCCCCGCAATCGATGTTTCATGGTCCCCTTAGTCCAGGAGCGATAAGCGAGCGGGGCCGACGTCGATTCGGGACGCCGTTCGCTGTTTCGACAGTGACAAGTGCGGAGGCGTGAAACAATCATGGCACCTCGTCGCAAACCAGCAGAAGCCATAGCCAGCAAAGGATCCGCGAACTTTAAGGCACGGGTATCGGCAATGTTTCACGATGAGCCCCGGTTTGGAGATGTGGGGCCACAACAAATCCGATAGCCTTGGCATGACGCCCTACTACTGAAGTGTGATGTATTATTTGATACGTAATATGTAGTTTTTTATTGAGGCTTCTAAGGCAAGGCTGAAGGGGCGGCGTGGGCCGGTCGTACCGTGGCTGGGAGACCCAAGTCGGCGCGGTACGGATTCTTACCATTCACACGACTGCCGAACTCCGCGGTGTGTTGATCACATCGCGACATCCCTCTGCTGGGTGGGCACCTGCGATCCAGCAGAGGCGATCACACTTCCATTTCCGGACTGACGCGTATGTCCGTGAGGGACAACAGCATCGGTAGATACTGCGCCTACGAGCAAAACCCACGAGGCCGTGCATCGAATCTTCGGTGCCGGAGCGGAAGAGGCCAGGTTTGACTGGGCGGACCTGATAGTTCTTGTTTGCTTGGCGACCATGGATTGCGGTAGGGTGCGACTTTGACTTTATGAGCGTGACGGTCTATGAACAAACAGCAACTCATCGACGCGGTAGCTGCAGGCGCGGGAGTGAGCAAGAGTGACGCGAGCAAAGAGGTTCAGGCAGCCTTGGATGCGATCACGGACACGGTGAGTCGCGGCAAAACTGTGCAGGTTGTCGGTTTCGGGGCGTTTTCGTTGGGGCAGCGCGCGGCGCGTACCGGTCGCACCCCAACGACCGGAGCGGAGATCGCTATCCCAACGGCGAAAACTGTGAAGTTCACCGCCGGCAAGGCGTTCGAGACCGCGGTGAATGGGTCGTGACGTAGTGCGATGCTGGTCCGACCGCTTATCCCAGGCAGCCGCGATATGGCGACGTTGTCGCGGCGACGCGCGCGGCGGTGCCCCGCGCGATGGATACACTGAAATTGCGCTCGGTCGGCAAGGCGGGCGAGAGATCGTCCCGTACGAGCATGCTGGCGAGGGACGTGCCGCTCGTGGTGAACCAGAGACGATGTGCGGGCTGCGGTTTTCGGAGGGCTTAAGTGGCCGGTTTGGATGGCCAGGTCTCGTAAAAAGCGGCCTGTTTGACCTGACTTGCCGGTCGAGCGAATTGAGTCGACGCTATTTGCACAAGCCGAATCCTGACCCACGGTCGCGACACACTTCGCGTACACCAGGGTCCAACAGGAGCGACGCGGCGGTGGTACCTGAGTTTACGTACGCCGAACGCAAACTCAGTACAGTGCGGCGTCGGGGACACCACGGGACGGCTCGCCCGTTGACTTCTAACTGTGGCGTGGATCATAGCTAAAGTAATGTAATGCGAAAACACTCTCTCTCGCACCGTCGGCCGCTGACGAAGGCGCAATTGCTGCCACTCCCTGCTGATCAGGTTCGACGCTTGTCGCTCAAACACCATCTCGCGCTTGCAGCTCTATGCGGCGGACGAGGTGACGTTGAGTCGATCGCTACGCTGTCCAATATGCTCACGCTTGCGTTCTACCTGCGTGCCGATGGCGAGGTTGAACTGTATCGCTGCGCCGATGCCGCGCTTACTCAGTGCATCGCGCGGGCGGCGCATGGTGATCGGTGGACCTTGATGGATGCTGAGCGGACTGTGCTCGAAGCGTTGCTTCTTATCCATGATGAGCAACTTGCTGCAGTGCCGGTCCACCGTTACGTTGAAGTGTTGGAACAGGTGCAGCATATCGCCTCGCTGGACTTTGGTTCGCCGCTCGAACCGGGCTAAAAAACTCTAACAAAATGAGTTGTGAGAACTGTTAATCCGCCGCACGCTCTGTTAACTGTTAACCTCTTCGTTGTTTCGCTGATGAGGAGGCCGTGGCAAAACCGTAAGCGCTCGACACGTACCGTCTGTTCATTAGGGCGCGGCACGGGCAATCTGATTCCCATCAGATGTAATGGGAATCAGATTGATGAAGCCAGTGGTGCATGGAAGACAACCGGGATCGAGGAACTACAGAAGGAGTTTCGGGAAGCGGTTGCTGCCGAAGCGAACGATCCGAATCGCTCGATTGCCGAGGTAGCGCGTGCGCACGGCTTGAACGCCAATATGGTCGCGCAGTGGCGAAGAAGCTTACGTGTGCTGAGATTCTTCAACCGGCCTCAGCACACGAAATTCCTGACACCTCCCGTGAAGTGTATTAGCCGGGACTCGATCTGACAGGTAGTCGGACCTACAAAGAACGATCCATCAATGGGGGATGAGTTTCTCCTTGGCGAGATCGAGCGAATCGAGGAAAGTGCGCATCGGCGTCTTGCCGTAACACCAGCGCCCCTGATGCTCTCGTTCATTGTTGTACTGGTCGAGCCACGCATCAAGGTCTGCCTGCAGAGTGGCGATCGAGTCGTAGATCTTCTTGCGGAAGACGATGCGATAGAACTCGTTGAGCATGGTCTTGTGCAGCCGTTCGACGATCCCGTTAGTTTGCGGCGACTTGGCCTTGGTTCGGGTATGGTCGATGTCCTCCAAGGCCAGATACAGCTCGTATTCGTGATGCTCGGGGTTGCCGCAGTATTCGGTGCCGCGATCTGTCAGCACGCGTAGCAGTGGAATGCCGAATCCGTCGAAGAACGGGACAACGCGATCGTTGAGCAGGTCCGCCGCCGGCAAGGGCGTCTTGCGATCGTAGAGCTTCGCGAACGCAACCTTCGAGTAGGTATCGACGAAAGTTTGCTGGTAGACACGGCCGACGCCTTTGAGGCTGCCGACATAGAACGTATCCTGCGCGCCGCAGTAGCCCGGACATTCGGACTCGAATTCGCCGTGCACTTCCTTCTCGTGCTTAGCGCGTTCGAGCGCGACGAGTTGCGCCTCGGTCAAAACCAACCCCTCCTGGGCGGATTTGGCCTCCAAGGCCTTCAGGCGCTTCGGCATGGTCTCCAGATCGTGGCGCAACCAGATGCTACGGACGCCTTGGGGCGAGACGGACAGGGCATGCCGTTTGAGGACTTCGTTGGCGATACGCACCTGACCGTAGGCTGGCAATTCGAGGGCCAGCTCGACAACGGCGGCCTCGACTTGTGGGTCCACGCGGTTCTTGAGCAGCGGCCGGTGGTGGGAAATCTCCTGCAGCGCAGCTTCGCCGCCTCGATCGTACAGTTCCTTAAATCGGTAGAAGCTGTCGCGCGAGTAACCCATCACGCGACAGGCCTGGCTGACGTTGCCGAGTTGCCGGGCCAACTCGAGTATGCCGACCTTGGCACGAATTACCTTCTGCTCCTGAGTCATGGCGGACTCCTTGCTGTTCGCAGCGCGCATTGCCGCTACGGGCTACGCCCTCCGCGCCAATGCGCGCCAGCACGAAAAACCAACCACTGTCAGATTTAGTCTAGTCCACCGCACGTGAAGACGATGAAACGCGACTACGTCGCCTTCATGCCGAAGCCGGACGCAGCGACTGCTGCATGCAACTTGGCCATCGCGTTCGAGCATTACAACGAGAAGCATCCCCATAGCGCGCTGAAATACCGCTCGCCTCGCGAGTTCCGGCGCTCGATGGATTCAGCAACCTTAGTGTGATGCCGTGTCCGGGATTACAGGGTCAACTCCAGGCTGCCTGTTCAGGCCCGATACCGCAGGAATGGAATCAAGCGTGGGCTCGAATGCCATCGACTCGTGCCGATTGGCTCCCGTGATCGGGACAGCCAGCGGGATGCCGCGTGCCGCATGCATCTACGACGATGTGTCGCTTCGATCCGAGCTTGCCTCGGTCCGTCGGGGGGGGTGCCCCTATGTGTTTCGTCAAGCGTTAGGGGCTGACTTGGGTTGGTAAATGGTGCCGTCACGCAGCATGGCG
>NZ_QTQM01000062.1:0-26036 GCF_003854225.1 Burkholderia sp. Bp8986
ATCAGCCTGCCGGGTTCGGGCGAGAACCCGGCCGCGCCCGTCTTCATCGACGGCGAGAAGGTCAAGACGCTGCGCGGCGAGCGGATCGCCGAGGAATTCCAGCAGATCGTCAGCGACTACGTCGCACGCAATTACGGCCGTACCGAGGCCCTGAACTAAATTCGTCCACACACACGAACGATGACTGAACAGAAACGCAAGATCGAGAAGCTCACCGGCGTCAAGGGCATGAACGACATCCTCCCGCAGGATGCCGGCCTCTGGGAGTTCTTCGAAGCTACCGTGAAATCGCTGCTGCGCGCGTACGGCTACCAGAACATCCGCACGCCGATCGTCGAACACACGCAGCTCTTCACGCGCGGCATCGGCGAAGTCACGGACATCGTCGAGAAGGAGATGTACAGCTTCACCGATGCGCTGAACGGCGAGAACCTGACGATGCGCCCGGAGAACACCGCGGCGGTCGTGCGCGCGTCGATCGAGCACAACATGCTGTACGACGGCCCGAAGCGCCTGTGGTACATCGGCCCGATGTTCCGTCACGAGCGTCCGCAGCGCGGTCGCTACCGCCAGTTCCACCAGGTGGGCGTCGAGGCGCTCGGCTTCGCGGGCCCGGATGCGGATGCCGAGATCATCATGATGTGCCAGCGCCTGTGGGACGACCTCGGCCTGACCGGCATCAAGCTCGAGATCAACTCGCTCGGCCTCGCCGAAGAGCGTGCCGCGCACCGCGTCGAACTGATCAAGTATCTCGAGCAGTTCGCCGACGTGCTGGATGAGGACGCGAAGCGTCGCCTGTATACGAACCCGCTGCGCGTGCTCGACACGAAGAACCCGGCGCTGCAGGAAATCGCGCAGAACGCGCCGAAGCTGATCGACTTCCTCGGCGACGAGTCGCGTGCCCACTTCGAAGGGCTGCAGCGCCTGCTGCTCGCGAACAACATCCCGTTCAAGATCAACCCGCGTCTCGTTCGCGGCCTCGACTACTACAACCTGACCGTGTTCGAGTGGGTGACCGACAAGCTCGGCGCGCAGGGCACGGTCGCGGCCGGCGGCCGCTACGATCCGCTGATCGAGCAGCTCGGCGGCAAGCCGACCGCCGCGTGCGGCTGGGCGATGGGCATCGAGCGCATTCTCGAACTGCTGAAGGAAGAGGATCTCGCGCCCGAGCAGGAAGGTGTCGACGTGTACGTGGTGCACCAGGGCGAGACGGCGCGCGAACAGGCGTTCATCGCGGCCGAGCGTCTGCGCGATACGGGCCTCGACGTGATTTTCCACTGCAGCGCCGACGGCGGCCCGGCAAGCTTCAAGTCGCAGATGAAGCGGGCCGATGCGAGCGGTGCCGCGTTCGCGGTGATCTTCGGCGAAGAAGAGGTCGCGAACGGCACGGTGGGCGTGAAAGCGCTGCGCGGCGCGGGCGAGGACGGGGAAAAGAACGTTCAGCAGACCGTACCGGTCGAAAGCTTGACCGAATTCCTAATCAATGCGATGGTTGCATCCGCCGAAGACGGCGACGACTGATCGCGCTGGCATTCGCTCGACAAGAAAAGCCTGAAATGGAAGGAATCGCTCGCCGATGAGTTATCACGACGAACAAGAATCGATTGAAAGTCTGAAGGCGTGGTGGGCCCGCTGGGGTAACCTCACGACGTGGATCGTGCTCGCGGCGCTGGTCGTCGCGGCCGGTTTCAACGGCTGGAATTACTGGCAGCGCCGTCAGGCCGCCGAGGCTTCCGGGTTGTACGAGCAGGTGCAGAAGGCCGCTGCCGCGAACGACAAGGCGACGATGGCCCGTGCGGCCGCCGACATGGAAGACAAGTTCGGCAGCACGCCGTATGCGCAGATGACCGCGCTCACGGCGGCGAAGACGTTGTACGCGGCCGGCGATGCCGCCGGCGCGAAGGCGCAGCTGCAATGGGCCGCCGATCACGCCAAGGATGACGAGTACAAGCAGATCGCGAAGCTGCGTCTCGCGTCGCTGCTGCTCGACGAGAAGGCGTACGACGCGGGCCTCGCGCTGCTGTCCGGCACGCCGGTGGATGCATTCAAGGGCCTCGTGGCCGATCGCCGCGGCGATCTGCTCGCGGCGCAAGGCAAGACCGACGATGCGCGCGCCGCGTACAAGCTCGCGCTCGCCGGCCTGTCGCAGGACGACCAGTCCGCGCGCCAGCTCGTGCAGTTCAAGCTCGATGCGCTCGGCGGCTGATCGCGGCCCCCTCAACCTCTTAACTCTGCTTCGCTAACCGATGAATTTGCTGAAACGTTACGCTGTGCCCGTAGCCTGCGCGGCGGCTGTCCTGGCATTGGCGGCCTGCTCGTCGTCGAAGGACGTGCGCCGCGTGCCGACGCCGCTCACCGAGTTCAAGCCCGTCTTGGACGTGCAACAGGTCTGGAAGGCGAGCGTCGGCAAGGGCGGGCGCTACCTGTTCTCGCCGGTGGCCGTGGGCGACGCCGTCTACGCGGCGGGCGAGAACGGTTCGGTCGAGAAGATCGACGCGAAGACGGGCCAGACGCTGTGGCGCTCGAAGGTCGGTTCGGACCTGTCGGCCGGGGTCGGCAGCGACGGCAACCTGACTGCCGTCGGCGCGCTCAAGGGCGGTGTGTTCGTCCTCGGCCCGGACGGCAAGCAGCTGTGGAAGACGAGCGTGCAGGGCGAGATCTTCTCGCCGCCGCTGGTCGGCAACGGCCTCGTGATCGTGCGCACGATCGACGGTCAGGTGATCGCGTTCAACGGGCAGACGGGCGAGCAGAAGTGGAACTACCGCAACCGCGCGGTGCCGCTGAACCTGCGCGTGTCGGCCGGCATGACGTTCGCGGGCGATGCGGCCGTGCTGGCGGGCTTCCCCGGCGGCGGTCTGGTCGCGATCAACCTGCAGACGGGCGAGCCGTTCTGGCAGACGCCCGTGTCGTTCCCGAAGGGCGTGACCGAAGTCGAGCGCATCAACGACGTCAGCGGTCCGCCGACGCTCGTGGGTGCCCAGGCGTGCGCGGTCACGTTCCAGGGCCAGCTCGGCTGCTTCGACGCGAACTCGGGCCGTCCGCTGTGGGAAAAGGCGTTCTCGAGCCGCAGCGGTCTCGCGCAGGACGATTCGGTCGTCGCCGGCGGCGACGACTGGTCGGTCGTCACGGCCTACGACGCGGCGAGCGGCAACCCGCTCTGGCGCAACGACAAGCTGAAGAGCCGCGACGTCGGCGTGCCGTACCTGCTCGGCCATGCGGTCGTGATGGGCGACTACAAGGGCTTCGTGCACTTCCTGTCGCGCGAGGACGGCAGCTTCATCGCCCGGATGAAGACGGACGGCAGCGCGATTACCGCGGCGCCGGTCCTGGCGGGCAATACGCTCGTCGTGCAGACCAAGGACGGTGGCCTGTACGGATTCCGTCCGCGCTGACGCGCACGCAACAAGCGCAATCGCGGCGCGGCGGGCCTGCCCCGCGCTGCGGTCGCGCGACATGAAGGCGGCCGGTGTCCCCGGCCGCTCGGTATTTGAAAGGCAGTTCGCAACGAAAGACGACGGCGCGCACCGCGCGCCCGGCGCGCGCATCCGGCGCGGCGCGAATTCGTGATATTTTCATTCAGCGCAGCCGCCCGCAGCAGCGGGCCTCCCGCTGCTGCGCATCACCGTAGAAAACACAGATGAAACCGGTCATTGCCCTCGTTGGGCGCCCCAATGTGGGGAAATCCACGCTGTTCAACCGGCTCACGCGCTCGCGCGATGCGCTGGTCGCCGACTTGCCGGGCCTGACGCGCGATCGCCATTACGGCGAAGGGCGCGTCGGCGCACGGCCGTACCTGGTCGTCGATACCGGCGGCTTCGAGCCCGTCGCGAAGGACGGCATCCTGCACGAGATGGCGCGCCAGACGCGGCAGGCCGTCGAGGAAGCCGACGTCGTCGTGTTCATCGTCGACGGTCGTAACGGGCTCGCGCCGCAGGACAAGTCGATCGCCGACTACCTGCGCAAGACCGGCCGGCCGATCTTCCTGGTCGTCAACAAGGCCGAGGGGATGAAGTACACGGCGGTCGCGACCGACTTCTACGAGCTCGGCCTCGGCGATCCGCGCGCGATCTCGGCCGCGCACGGCGACGGCGTGACCGACATGATCAACGAGGCGCTGGAAGTCGCGTACGCGGGCCAGCCCGAGGAAGCGGACGAGGATGACCCGTCGCGCGGCATCAAGATCGCGATCGTCGGCCGCCCGAACGTCGGCAAGTCGACGCTCGTGAACGCGCTGATCGGCGAGGACCGTGTGATCGCGTTCGACATGCCGGGCACGACGCGCGATTCGATCTACGTCGACTTCGAGCGTAACGGCAAGAAATACACGCTGATCGATACCGCGGGCCTGCGACGCCGCGGCAAGGTGTTCGAGGCGATCGAGAAGTTCTCGGTCGTGAAGACGCTGCAGTCGATCTCCGACGCGAACGTCGTCATTCTTCTGCTGGATGCGCAGCAGGACATTTCCGACCAGGACGCGCACATCGCCGGCTTCGTCGTCGAGCAGGGCCGCGCGCTCGTGATCGGCGTCAACAAGTGGGACGGTCTCGACGACCACGCGCGCGATCGCGCGAAAGCGGATTTGACCCGCAAGCTGAAATTCCTCGACTTCGCGAAGTCGCACTACATTTCGGCCGCGAAGAAGACCGGCATCGGCGCGCTGATGCGTTCGGTCGACGACGCGTACGCGGCGGCGATGGCGAAGCTGCCGACGCCGAAGCTCACGCGCGCGCTGATCGAGGCCGTCGAGTTCCAGCAGCCGCGTCGTCGCGGCCCGGTGCGTCCGAAGCTGCGCTACGCGCACCAGGGCGGCCAGAATCCGCCGCTGATCGTCATCCACGGCAACGCGCTCGACGCGGTGACGGAAACCTACAAGCGTTACCTCGAAAACCGATTCCGCGAAACTTTCTCACTGACCGGGACTCCATTGCGCATAGAGTTCCGTTCGTCGAACAACCCGTACGCGGACAAGGGCTGAAGCAGGTCCTGCAAGGGATAGGCCGCATGGCCTACGCCCGGGCGGGGCAGGCAAAATCAGCTATAGTGTAGCGATTGGCGCCGGATCTCTTTTTCTTCGTCGCCAATCCAGATCAACCTGCAAAAAAAGATGGAGTACGCCATGAGCAACAAAGGGCAATTGTTACAAGACCCGTTTTTGAACGCACTGCGCAAAGAGCACGTTCCCGTTTCGATCTATCTCGTCAACGGCATCAAGCTGCAAGGGAACATTGAATCGTTCGACCAGTACGTCGTGTTGCTCCGTAATACGGTGACCCAGATGGTCTACAAGCACGCCATCTCGACGGTCGTGCCGGCGCGCCCGGTGAATTTCCACCCGGACGCGGAAGCCTCGTCCTAACCCATCGCAGCGGCCGGCATCCGGTCGCCGCGAGCGACCGATGCCAGCCGCCTTATCTTGACACCCGATAATTTGATCAACGCAGCGCTCGTCGGCATCGACTTCGGCAAGACCGATTTCGAAGCCAGTCTCGAAGAACTCAGTCTTCTCGCCTCCAGTGCGGGGGCCCGTCCCGCCGTCACCCTCACAGGTCGTCGCGCCAGCCCCGATGCCAAGATGTTCATCGGCAGCGGCAAAGCCGAAGAATTGCGGCTTGCCTGCGACGCGCACAACGTCGAAATCGTCATCTTCAACCACGCACTGGCACCGGCCCAGCAACGCAATCTGGAGCAGGCGCTTAACAGGCGGGTGGTCGATCGCACGAGCCTCATCCTCGACATCTTCGCGCAGCGCGCCCGCAGTCACGAAGGCAAGCTGCAGGTCGAGCTCGCGCAGTTGCAATACCTGTCGACCCGGCTGATTCGCGCGTGGACCCACCTGGAGCGGCAAAAGGGCGGTATCGGCCTGCGCGGCCCCGGCGAAACCCAGCTCGAAACCGACCGCCGGCTGATCGGCGAGCGCATCAAGATGCTGAAGTCGCGGCTCGACCGGCTGCGCCGGCAGCACAGCACGCAGCGTCGCCAGCGCGCACGCAGCGGCACGATGTCGGTGTCGCTCGTCGGCTATACGAACGCGGGCAAGTCGACGCTGTTCAATGCGCTGACGAAAGCGCAGGCTTATGCGGCCGACCAGCTGTTCGCCACGCTCGATACGACGTCGCGACGCGTGTACCTCGGCGACGAGGCCGGTCAGATCGTCGTGTCCGATACGGTCGGATTCATTCGCGAACTGCCTCACCAGCTGGTTGCAGCGTTCCGCGCGACCCTCGAGGAAACGATTCATGCGGATCTGCTGCTGCACGTGGTCGACGCATCGAGCGCGGTGCGGCTCGAACAGATCGAGCAGGTGAACGGCGTGCTGCACGAGATCGGCGCGGACACGATCCGGCAGGTGCTGGTGTTCAACAAGATCGATGCGGTGCCTGAGCTGGCGGCCCGCGGCGACGCGGTCGAGCGGGACGAGTATGGTAATATTTCGCGCGTCTTTTTGAGCGCACGCACCGGTCAGGGTCTTGACGCGTTGCGTGCCGCCATCGCCGAGATCGCCTCCGCGGAACACCTTACCGGCGCGACGTTACCCAACGTCGCGCTCGACGGCGCACCCGCTGAACCACACGAAGACCACACGATTTCCGAACACGGGCGCTAACCGGTCCCGGCCGGTTCGCCGGCGTCTAATCTGGTGAACAAACTCTGGTGAACGAATACAACGAGCGGAGTACCTGGCGGCGGATGCGCGCCTTGCTGTCGATCAACGATCCCCGCTGGGGACGCGGCGAAGGCAAGGGCAACGACGGATCCCGTCCGCGTGTGAACGAATCGAAGCGTCCGCCCGGTGGCGACGGTGACGGTCCGCCCGATCTCGACGAGATGTGGCGCAACTTCAACCGGCGTCTGAGCGGCCTGTTCGGCGGCAAGGGCGGCAACGGCTTCCGGCCCGACAACGGCCGGGCCGCGCGTGTCGGCGTCGGCATCGTGATCGGCGTGCTGGTCGCGGTCTACGCGGGCAGCGGGCTGTTCGTCGTGCAGGAAGGCCAGACGGGCGTCGTGCTGCAGTTCGGCAAGCTGTCCGGCACGGTCGGACAGGGCGTGCACTGGCGCGCGCCGTATCCGTTCGCGTCGCATGAGATCGTCGACACGTCGCAGGTCCGTTCGATCGAGATCGGCCGCAACAACGTCGTGCGTCTCGCGAACGTGAAGGAAGCGGCGATGCTGACGCGCGATGCCGACATCGTCGACGTGCGTTTCGTCGTCCAGTACCGGATCCGTTCGGCAACCGATTACCTGTTCCGCAGCGTCGATCCCGAGCGCAGCGTGTCGCAGGCCGCCCAGGCCGCGGTGCGCGCGATCGTCGGCACGCGCAGCGCGGCCGACATGCTGAACCAGGACCGCGACGCGCTGCGCGCGCAGCTGTCCGCCGCGATCCAGCGCGATCTCGATCGCTATCAGTCGGGGCTCGAGGTGACGGCCGTCACGATGCAGAGCGTCGCGGCGCCCGAGCAGACGCAGGCTGCGTACGCCGAAGTCGCGAAGGCGCGCGATGATCGCGAAGCCGCGAAGCGTGCCGCGCAGACCTACGCGAACGATCTGCTGCCGAAGGCGCAGGGCGACGCCGCGAAACTTGCCGATGAAGCGAAGGCGTATGCCGATCGCGTGGTCACGCAGGCCGAAGGCGACGCCGACCGGTTCAAGCAGGTCTATGCACAGTATTCGAAGGCGCCCACGGTGATCCGCGAGCGGATGTATCTCGAGACGATGCAGGAAATCTATTCGAACGCGACGAAGGTGTTCGTCGGCAACAAGGGCGGCAACAGCGTCGTGTACCTTCCGCTCGACAAGCTCGTCGAGCAGGGGCGACAAAACGCCGCGAATGCGACGAATGCCGCGACGCCCGCCGGCGCATCCGCGCCCGACGCGACGTCGGCGCCGGCCGCCGCCGCGGCGAGCGCACCCGCGAGCGCGGCTTCGGCCGCGGCGGCGCCCGCACCGGGCAGCGACGTGCTGCGGTCGCGCGAAGCGTTCCGCAGCCGCTCGCGTGAAGACGATACGAAGTAACGGGGAGCGCAGAACATGAACCGAATCATTGCGCTCGTCGTCGCAATCGTGATCGCCGCTTTCGCGGCGTCGTCGACCGTCCTCACCGTCGATCCGCGCCATGCGGCCGTGCTGTCGGGCCGCGACGGCGCGCAACCCGAACTCGCGGGCCCCGGCATCCATTTCAAGCTGCCGCCGCCGCTGCAGACGGCGACGCTGATCGACACGCGCCTGCAATCCCTCGAGTCGTCGGATCCGCTGCAACTGGCGACCGAAGACAAGCACGACCTGCTCGTCGCGTATGCGGTCAAGTATCGGATCAGCGATCCGATGAAGTATTTCGCGGCGACGGGCGGTGACCCGGCGGCGGCCGCCGACCGCCTGGCCGGCGCGCTGAAGAGCGCACTCGGCGACGCGTTCGGCAAGCGCGCGCTCGACGACGCGCTCGGCGGGCAGCGCGAGATCGCCAATGCGGCGCGCGACGCGGTGCGGGCGACGGCATCGGGCTTCGGCGTCGACGTGGTCGACGTGCAGTTGACGCGTGTCGACTTGCCGGCTGCGCAGACGGATGCCGTCTATCAGCGGATGATTGCCGCGCTGCGCGACCAGGCCGCACAGGTGCGCGCGGATGGCGCCGCCGATGTCGAGCAGATCAAGGCCGACGCGGAACGCGAACAGCAGGCGGTGCTCGCGAATGCGTACAAGTCCGCGCAGACGATCAAGGGCGAGGGCGACGCGAAGGCTGCGTCGATCGCCGCCGATGCGTTCGGCCGCGATCCGCAGTTCTACCAGTTCTACGCGAGCCTGCAGGCTTACCGGAATACCTTCAAGCGCAACGACATCATCGTCGTCGACCCCGACAGCGAGTTTTTCCGTTTCATGCGCAGCCCGACGGGCGGTGCCGCACCGGCGGCACCCGCTCCCCGCAAACACTGACCTTGGGGCGCCGCGTCGAGCGGCGCCGTCGCTCGCATGGACCTGGCTGGCTCGTTGTTGCTCGCGGTAGCACTGATGCTGATCATCGAGGGGGCGTTCCCCTTCGTGTTTCCCGTCGCCTGGCGCGACACGTTTCGTAGAATAGCGGAGCGGCCGCCGCATCATATCCGGATCGGCGGGCTCATCGTGATGGCGCTCGGGCTCGTCCTGCTGCTGCTCGCCACCTGATCCGGACGGCGCACCCGCCGTTCGTTCCGCCCGATTGCCGATTTCCGATTCATTTCGCGGCGCGCATGTCGCGCCCTGTTTCCCGTCGTAGGACCGTACCGATGTCGACCTGGTTACTTCCCGAGAATATCGCCGACGTGCTGCCGTCGGAAGCGCGCAAGATCGAGGAGCTGCGCCGCAGGCTGCTCGACCGCTTCCGTTCGTACGGCTACGAAATGGTGATGCCGCCGTTGCTCGAATACCTCGAATCGCTGCTGACGAGCGGCGGCAACGACCTGCGCCTGCGCACCTTCAAGCTGGTCGACCAGCTGTCGGGCCGCACGCTCGGCCTGCGCGCGGACATCACGCCGCAAGTCGCGCGCATCGACGCGCACCTGCTGAACCGCCAGGGCGTGACGCGCCTCTGCTATGCCGGCCACGTGATGCATACGCGTCCTCGCGGGCTGCACGCGACGCGCGAACAGATCCAGATCGGCGCCGAAATCTACGGGCACGCCGGGCTGGAAGCCGATCTCGAGATCCAGCAGCTGATGCTCGACGCGC
The DNA here is from genome assembly GCF_003854225.1 of Burkholderia sp. Bp8986. NCBI lineage: Bacteria > Pseudomonadati > Pseudomonadota > Betaproteobacteria > Burkholderiales > Burkholderiaceae > Burkholderia > Burkholderia sp. Bp8986. The sequence continues at coordinate 9,697 of NZ_QTQM01000062.1, forward strand.
TACACCTCGCGGGGTTGTCGCGGATCCGCCTGGACCTGTGCCACGCGGGCGTGCTCGCGGCGTTGCTCGCGCGCGATGCGCAGGCTGCCGAGCGCGGCGAGGCGCTGTACGACGCGCTGTCGGGCAAGGACGTGCCGCTGCTGAACGAACTCACCGACGATCTCGGCGCCGACACGCGCGCGGCGCTGCGTGCGCTGCCGCATCTGTACGGCGACGCGAGCGTGCTCGACGAGGCGCGTGTGCGTCTGCCGGTGCTGCCCGAGATCACGCGTGCGCTCGACGATCTTGCGCAGCTTGCGGCGCAGGCGAAGGGCGTCGAGGTGGCGATCGATCTCGCCGACCTGCGCGGCTACGCGTACCACAGCGGCGCGATGTTTACGGCGTACATCGACGGCGTGCCGAACGCGATCGCGCGCGGCGGCCGGTACGACCACGTGGGCCAGGCCTACGGCCGCGCCCGCCCGGCGACGGGCTTCTCGCTCGACCTGCGCGAGCTTGCGCGGATTTCGCCGGTCGAGGCGCGCGGCACCGCGATTTTGGCGCCTTGGGCGCAGGACGACGCGCTGAGCGCGGCAGTGGCGGCGCTGCGCGACGCGGGCGAGGTCGTGATCCAGGCCTTGCCGGGACACGACCACGTGCTCGACGAGTTCGCCTGCGACCGTTCGCTCGTCGAGCGTGACGGCGCGTGGGTGGTCGAACCCCGTTAAACAGGCGTTCGCGGGCCGTCGTTCGGCGTGCATATCGTTGAAGCGAAACGGAAAAATTCGGAATCGCCCGCGAACATAGGTAGAATACGTTTTTAACCAGCTAACGAATCAACATGTCTGCCAGCGCAGTGAACGTGACTCCCGGGCGCAATGTCGTCGTCGTGGGAACGCAATGGGGTGATGAAGGCAAGGGCAAGATCGTCGACTGGCTGACGGACCACGCTCAGGGCGTCGTGCGTTTCCAGGGCGGTCACAACGCCGGCCACACCCTCATCATCGGCGGCAAGAAAACCATCTTGCGCCTGATTCCGTCGGGCATCATGCGTGAAGGCGTCGCCTGCTACATCGGCAACGGCGTCGTCCTGTCCCCCGAGGCACTGTTCAAGGAAATCGGCGAGCTGGAAGAGGCCGGCGTGAACGTGCGCGATCGCCTGTTCATCTCTGAAGCCACGACGCTGATCCTGCCGTACCACATCGCGATCGACCAGGCGCGCGAAGCGCGCAAGGGTGCGGGCAAGATCGGTACGACCGGCCGCGGCATCGGCCCGGCGTACGAAGACAAGGTCGGCCGCCGCGCGCTGCGCGTGCAGGACCTGTTCGACGCGAAGACCTTCGCCGACCGCCTGCGCGAAAACCTCGATTTCCACAACTTCGTGCTGACCCAGTACCTGGGTGGCGCGGCCGTCGATTTCCAGGCCACGCTCGACACGATGCTCGGCTATGCCGATCGCCTGAAGCCGATGGTGGCCGACGTGTCGCGCCGCCTGTACGACGCGAACAACGCCGGTCAGAACCTGCTGTTCGAAGGCGCGCAAGGCACGCTGCTCGACATCGACCACGGCACCTATCCGTTCGTCACGTCGAGCAACTGCGTTGCGGGTGCGGCATCGGCCGGCGCCGGCGTCGGTCCGCAGAAGCTGAACTACATCCTCGGCATCACGAAGGCGTACTGCACGCGCGTCGGCTCGGGCCCGTTCCCGAGCGAACTGTACGACGCGGACAACCCGCAGCGCCAGGACCAGGTCGGCGTCACGCTCGCGAACGTCGGCAAGGAATTCGGCTCGGTCACCGGCCGTCCGCGCCGCACCGGCTGGCTCGACGCAGCGGCACTGCGCCGCTCGATCCAGATCAACGGCGTGTCGGGCCTGTGCATGACGAAGCTCGACGTGCTCGACGGCCTCGATGAAGTCAAGCTGTGCGTCGGCTACAAGATCGACGGCAAGGACGTGGACATCCTGCCGCGCGGTGCGGCCGACGTCGCGCGTTGCGAGCCCGTGTACGAAACGTTCGCCGGCTGGAAGGAAAGCACCGTCGGCATCAAGACGTGGGACGCGCTGCCGGCGAATGCGCAGGCCTACCTGACCCGTGTCCAGGAAGTGGCCGGCGTGCCGGTCGACATGGTTTCGACGGGGCCGGATCGCGACGAGACGATCCTGCTTCGCCATCCGTTCAAGGTGTAATTCTCAGCATGACGCAGCAAATCACGATGACGGCGGCAGACTTGATGACCGATCCGCGCAACGACGACAAGAACCTGTGGGTAGGCTGGGACGAATACCATCGTCTGATCGAGCTGCTCGCGCTGCAGGTGCATGAATCGGGCTGGAAGTTCGACCAGATCCTGTGCCTTGCGCGCGGCGGCCTGCGCGTCGGCGACCAGCTGTCGCGCATCTACGACGTCCCGCTCGCGATCCTCGCGACGAGTTCGTACCGCGAAGCGGCCGGCACCGAGCAGGGCGAGCTCGACATCGCGCAGTACATCACGATGACGCGCGGCAGTCTCGCGGGCAACGTGCTGCTGGTCGACGATCTCGTCGATTCGGGCGTCACGCTCGCGCGCGTGCAGGAGCACCTGAAGGAGCGCTATCCGTCGGTCACGGCCGTGCGTTCGGCCGTGCTCTGGTACAAGGGCTGCTCGAAGGTCAAGCCGGACTATCACGCACAGTATCTGCCGACGAATCCGTGGATTCATCAGCCGTTCGAAGAGTGGGACACGGTTCGTCCGCACAACCTCGAGGCATGGATCAAGCGCGGTCGCGCGCAGCGCGACGGCTCGGGCGCGTAAGCGGCCGGCCGATCGAAGGAAAGCCTTGTGCGGCGCCGCTTGCGGCGCCGTTTTTTATTGGCGCGCCGTGCCGGCGGGCACGGCGATCGGCGCGCGTGGTAGGCAGATGGCGCGGCCCCGGCTATGATGGCAGCCCTGCCACAGCTTGCGCAGGATTGCATGCGCAGCGTGGATCACGTGGTTTAAGGGCAACAAGGCAGGACGGTTTTTCAGGGGGGCGCGAGTAGAATAGCGCTCGTTTTGTCCGACCGGACCCGATTATTACGCTTCATATGAACGACACGATCCAGGCGACCGACGCAGCCCATGCGCATTCGACGCACCAACACTCGATGCGGGCGCTTGCGATAGCGGCCATCGGCGTCGTGTTCGGCGACATCGGCACGAGCCCGCTGTATTCGCTGAAGGAGGCGTTCAGCCCCGCACACGGCATTCCGCTCACGGAAGGCTCGATTCTCGGTGTGATCTCGCTGCTGTTCTGGGCGATCATCCTGGTGGTCGGCATCAAGTATCTGCTGTTCGTGATGCGGGCCGACAACAACGGCGAGGGTGGCGTGCTCGCGCTGATGGCGCTGTCGCTGCGGCCGCTCGACTCGAAAACCCGCGTCGCGGGCGCGCTGATGGCGCTCGGGATCTTCGGCGCCTGCATGTTCTACGGCGACGCCGTGATCACGCCGGCGATCTCCGTGATGTCGGCGGTCGAAGGCCTCGAGATCGCGACGCCGCACCTGTCCCACCTGGTCCTGCCGATCACGATCGTGATCCTGATCGCGCTGTTCTGGATCCAGCGTCACGGCACCGCGCTGGTCGGCAAGCTGTTCGGGCCGATCATGGTGCTGTGGTTCGTCGTGATCGCGGCACTCGGCGTATATCACATCGTGCGCGTGCCGGGCATCATCGCGGCGATCAACCCGTATTACGCGGCGTCGTTCATGGCGGACCACCTGCTGCAGGCCTACGTCGTGCTGGGTTCGGTCGTGCTGGTGCTGACCGGTGCGGAAGCGCTCTACGCGGACATGGGCCATTTCGGCGCGAAGCCGATCCGCCTCGCCGCGTACGGGCTCGTGATGCCGTCGCTCGTGCTGAACTACTTCGGCCAGGGCTCGCTGCTGATCGAGAATCCGAAGGCGATCGAGAACCCGTTCTTCCTGCTGGCACCGGAGTGGGCGCTGCTGCCGCTCGTCGTGCTGTCGACGGTCGCGACCGTGATCGCTTCGCAGGCCGTGATTTCCGGCGCGTATTCGCTGACGTCGCAGGCGATCCAGCTCGGCTACGTGCCGCGCATGAAGGTGCTGCATACGTCCGAGCTGGCGATCGGCCAGATCTACGTGCCGGTCGTGAACTGGCTGCTGCTGTTCGTGATCCTCTGCATCGTGATCGGCTTCAAGAGTTCCGACAACCTCGCCGCCGCGTACGGCATCGCGGTGACGGCGACGATGGTGATCACGACCGTGCTCGCTGCCGTCGTGATGGTGAAGGTGTGGAACTGGAACCGGCTGCTCGTCGGCGCGATCATCGCCGTGTTCCTCGCGGTCGACCTGGGCTTTTTCGGCGCGAACCTGCTGAAGGTCGCGCAGGGCGGCTGGCTGCCGCTCGGCATCGGCGCGCTGCTGTTCTTCCTGCTGATGACCTGGTACAAGGGTCGCCATATCGTCAAGGAGCGCACGGCCGCCGACGGGATCCCGCTCGAGCCGTTCCTGCAGGGGCTGCTCGCGCATCCGCCGCACCGCGTGTCGGGTACCGCGATCTACCTGACCGGCAACGACAAGCTCGTGCCCGTCAGCCTGCTGCACAACCTGAAGCACAACAAGGTGCTGCACGAGCGGACCATCTTCCTGACGTTCGTCACACGCGACATTCCGTACGTGCGCGACGACAAGCGCCTGAGCTCGCGCGACGCGGGCGGCGGCCTGTACATCGTCAAGGCCCAGTACGGCTTCAACGAGACGCCGGACGTGAAGGCCGTGCTCGAGGAATTCGGCCGCACGCACGACATGACGTTCGAACTGATGGACACGTCGTTCTTCCTCGCGCGCGAAACGGTCGTGCCGACGCATCTGCCCGGCATGTCGATCTGGCGCGAACGCGTGTTCGCATGGATGCACCAGAACGCGGCGAAGCCGACCGACTTCTTCTCGATCCCGGCGAACCGCGTCGTCGAGCTCGGGACCAAGATCGAGATCTGACCGGTGCGCGCAGTGGCCGCGCATGCGGCCCATGCCGATCTGGCTGCGCGCTCGCTGAAGCAATAAAAAACCCGCCTTTCGGCGGGTTTTTTTACGTCAACAGCCTTCGCGTGCTCAGCGCTTCAGCTTCGCGAACGCCGCGGCCATCGCGCCGGCCGGTTCCGGTTCGCGCGAACGCTGCGGACGGGCGCTGCCGCCGCGGCCGGCACTGCCGCGATCCTGGCCGCCGCGCGGCGCCATGCCGGGCGCGGCCGCTTCGTCGTCGAGGCGCATCGTCAGCGCAATGCGCTGACGCTTCACGTCGACGTCGAGCACCTTGACCTTGACGACCTGGCCGGCCTTCACGACTTCGTGCGGATCCTTGATGAACTTCGTCGACATCGCGGACACATGGACGAGGCCGTCCTGATGCACGCCGACATCCACGAACGCGCCGAATGCCGCGACGTTCGTCACGACCCCTTCGAGCAGCATGCCGGGCATCAGGTCGGAGACCTTCTCGACGCCGTCGCGGAACGTTGCCGTCTTGAATTCGGGGCGCGGGTCACGACCCGGTTTTTCGAGTTCGGACAGGATGTCGCGCACGGTCGGCAGGCCGAAACGTTCGTCAACAAATTCGGCCGGCGACAGGCCGGCCAGCGCGTCGCGGCTGCCGAGCACGTCGTCGATCCGCTTGCTGATCTTCGCGAGGATGCGCTCGACGACCGGGTAGGCCTCCGGGTGGACCGACGAGCGATCGAGCGGATTCTCGCCGCCGTTGATGCGCAGGAAGCCGGCTGCCTGTTCGAAGGTCTTGTCGCCGAGGCGCGGCACCTTGCGCAGGTGGTCGCGCGACGGGAACGGCCCGTTCGCGTCGCGATAGTCGACGATGTTGCGGGCGAGCGTGGCGTTCAGGCCCGAGACGCGCGCGAGCAACGCGACCGACGCGGTGTTCGCGTCGACGCCGACCGCGTTCACGCAATCCTCGACCACCGCGTCGAGCGAGCGGGCGAGTTCGCGCTGGTTCACGTCGTGCTGGTACTGGCCGACGCCGATCGCTTTCGGCTCGATCTTCACGAGCTCGGCGAGCGGGTCCTGCAGGCGGCGGGCGATCGACACGGCGCCGCGCAGCGACACGTCGAGTTCCGGGAATTCCTTCGCGGCCAGCTCGGACGCGGAGTAGACCGACGCGCCGGCCTCCGACACGACGATCTTCTGCAGCCGCAGTTCGGGATGCTTCGAGATCAGCTCGCTCGCGAGCTTGTCGGTTTCGCGCGATGCGGTGCCGTTGCCGATGCTGATCAGCTCGGCCTGCGTCTGCGCGGCGATGCGCGCGAGCTTCGCGAGCGAGCCGTCCCAGTCGCGGCGCGGCTCGTGCGGGTAGATCGTATCGGTCGCGAGCAGCTTGCCGGTGCGATCGACCACGGCGACCTTCACGCCCGTGCGCAGGCCGGGGTCGAGACCGATCACGGCCTTCGGGCCGGCCGGCGCGGCCAGCAGCAGGTCCTTCAGGTTGCGGGCGAACACGCGGATCGCTTCGGCTTCCGCCGTTTCGCGCAGTTGCGTGAGCAGTTCGTTCTCGATGTGCGGCTGCACCTTCACGCGCCAGCACCAGCGGCAAACGTCGGACAGCCACTTGTCGGCCGGGCGGCCCTGGTTCGCGATCCCGAAATGGCGCGCGATCATCGCTTCGCCGGGATGCGGGACCTGCGCGTCGAGTTCCTCGCCGAGGCCGAGCTTGACGGTCAGCACGCCGGCGTTGCGGCCGCGGAACAGCGCGAGCGCGCGGTGCGACGGCACGGTCCGGATCGTTTCCGCGTAGTCGTAGTAGTCGCGGAACTTCTCGCCTTCCTCGTTTTCCTTGCCTTCGACGACCGCCGACGACACGACGCCCTGGCTGTGCAGGTAGTCGCGCAGCTTGCCGAGCAGTTCGGCCGTTTCGCCGAATTGTTCCGACAGGATGTCGCGCGCGCCGTCGAGCGCGGCCTTCACGTCGGCGACGCCCTTGTCGGCATCGACGTAGGCGGCGGCTTCCGTCTGCGGGTCGAGCAGCGGATTCGCGAGCAGTGCCTGCGCGAGCGGCTCGAGGCCGGCTTCGCGGGCGATCTGCGCGCGCGTGCGGCGCTTCGGCTTGTACGGCAGATAAAGGTCTTCGAGCACCTGCTTGCTGTCGGCCGCGTCGATCGCGGCGCGCAGTTCGTCGGTCAGCTTGCCCTGTTCGTCGATGCTCGACAGGATCGCCGCGCGGCGATCCTCGAGTTCGCGCAGATACAGGAGGCGTTCCTCGAGCTGGCGCAGCTGCGTGTCGTCCAGGTTGCCGGTCACTTCCTTGCGGTACCGGGCAATGAACGGAACGGTCGAGCCTTCGTCGAGGAGTTGCACTGCCGCCGCGACTTGGCGCGGCTGGACGGACAGTTCGGTGGCGATGCGCTGTACGATCTTGAGTGCTACGGTTTCCGTCATGTCGTGGATGATCTGCCTGCTGAAATCGCGGCGCGGGCCGGCAGACCGCGCGGCGGGCTGCGAGACGGGCCCGCCGGACCAGATGCCGCGGGTGAGTGAAGCGGGGCATTTTGCCATAAATGGCGGAGCGTCCAGCCGGGGGTGATAGAATTTGACACATGTCCCGCAGCTTTCCTACGACGTTGCCAACTTCCCGCATTTCTCTCGTCGCGCTCGGCGCAGCGCTTGCCGCGGCTTTGTCCGCCGGGTCCACCGTCGCGTACGCACAGGCATCGGGCGCAACCGCGCCGGACGCCGCTGTCGCCGCGCCCGTTGCTGCCTCCGCCACGCAGGATTTCGACGCCCGTCAAAAAGTGCTCAATCAACGTTCCGCGGAAAACGATTATCGTTATGCCGTGGCGGAGCACGATTGCTACAGCAAGTTCTTCGTCAATCACTGTCTCGGCGTGGCGCGCGACCGGATGCGCGAGGAGCGGGCGAGCATCCGTCAGGAGCAGCTCGCGCTCGACGACGAGCAGCGCGCGGTGCGGGCGCAGCAGCGCGACCAGCAGCAGGCGTTGAAGCAGGCGCAGAATGCGGCGGAAGCGCCGCAGCGCGCGGCGAACGATGCGGCGAACGCGGCTGCGTTCCGCGACAAGCAGGAGCAGAATGCACTGAAGCGGGCGCAGCGTGGCGCGGAAGGGCCGCAGCGCGCCGCGAACAAGCAGGCATACGACCAGAAGCAGGCGGATTTCCAGCACAAGCTCGACCAGGCGCGCCAGCAGGGCGCGCAGAAGGCGCAGGAGCGGGCGGACAACGCCGCGCGCTACGAGCAGAAGCAGAAGGAAGCCGCCCAGCACAAGGCCGATGTCGAACGGCGTCAGCAGGAAGCGGCCGACAAGGCCAAGCAGCAGCAACAGCAGGGGCAGTAACGTGTTGGATTGATCCGGAGTCAGTCTCGTGCGTGCCGGCACGCCAGTCGGCGCGCTGCTTCGATGAGGAGGCGCATATGCAAAACCGTCCCACGGAACAGCAGCAGGAATTGCACAACCGTTTGGCAGCATTGCAGGAGCAGCACCAGCAGCTCGCTCGGGAGATCGAGCTGAAGGAAGGACACTCCGACATCGACGACATCACGCTGCACCGGCTGAAGAAGGAAAAGCTGGCGGCCAAGGACAAAATCATTTTGCTGCAATCGCAGCTGGAACCGGATAAGCGCGCCTGAGCGCGGCCTGGCAAGCGCCGGCGCCGCCCGGGCGCTGGACACAGGAACGCTTGCCTTGAATTCACCGCTTGAAGCCAACCCCGATGCCCGGCGTGACGCGTCGTCCGCCGGGCGCGTTCGTGCGCCCGAAGGCACCTTCGAGCTGAGCCGCAAGCGCGTCGACGAACTCGACACGATTTTCGGCGAAGGCGGACTGCTCGCGCGCGCGCTGGACGGCTATCACCCGCGCCAGTCGCAGATCGAAATGGCGCGCGCGGTCGCGTCCGCGATGGAGGCCTCCGCGCGCCGGATGCCCGAGCCGGAAATCTTCGAGACCCGCAAGCGGCCGGCGCGCCGCCTCGGCGAAGGCGACCAGGCGGCCGAGTCCGCCGCGGACGGCGCAGCCGCCGACACCGACGCCGGCGACAACACGCTGATCGTCGAGGCCGGCACCGGTACCGGCAAGACCTATGCATACCTGGTGCCCGCGATGCTGTGGGGCGGCAAGGTGATCGTGTCGACCGGCACGAAGCACCTGCAGGACCAGCTGTTCCAGCGCGACATCCCGACGGTGCGCAACGCGCTCGCGGTGCCGGTGACGGTCGCGATGCTCAAGGGCCGCTCGAACTATCTGTGCCATTACTACCTGCAGCGCACGGCCGACAACGGCCGCCTGCCGTCGCGGCAGGACACCGCGTACCTGCAGGAAATCGTCCGGTTCGCGAAGATCACGAAGAGCGGCGACAAGGCCGAGCTCGCAAGCGTGCCGGAGACGGCGCCCGTGTGGTCGATGGTCACGTCGACGCGCGACAACTGCCTCGGCCAGGAGTGCCCGCATTACAAGGAATGCTTCGTGATGCAGGCGCGGCGCGAGGCGCAGCAGGCCGACGTCGTCGTCGTCAACCATCACCTGTTCTTCGCGGACATCATGCTGCGCGACACCGGGATGGCCGAACTGCTGCCGAACGCGAACACGGTGATCTTCGACGAAGCGCACCAGCTGCCGGAAACGGCCACGCTGTTTTTCGGCGAGACGCTGTCGACCACGCAAATCCTCGAACTCGCGCGCGACACGGTCGCCGAAGGCCTGAGCCATGCGCGCGATGCGGTCGAGTGGGTGAAGCTCGGCGGCGATCTCGAACGTGCGGCGCGCGACCTGCGCCTCGCGTTCGCGAACGACCAGATCGTGCGCATGTCGCTCGCGCAACTGGGCGACGATCATCCGATGTTCGGCGCGCTCGATGCGCTCGAAGTGGCGCTCGATGCGCTTGCCTCGGCGCTCGCGAGCCAGGCCGAGCGGGCGGAATCGCTCGGCGCGTGCCTGCGGCGCGCCCGCGAGCTGCAGGACCTGCTCGCGGGTTGGGTCGCGCCCGGTGCGGCGGAAGCGGCCGCGAAGGCCGACGCCGCCGCAGCAGGCGACAAGGCGGGCGCCGACGACCCGAACGAGAAGGTGCGCTGGGTCGAGGTGTTCGCACATACCGTCCAGCTGCACGAAACGCCGCTGTCGGTCGCGCCGATTTTCGCGAAGCAGCGCGCCGGCGTGCCGCGCGCGTGGGTCTTTACGTCGGCGACGTTGTCGGTGCGCGGCGACTTCACGCACTACGCGGCCCAGATGGGGCTCAGCTCGCGGCGCTCGATGACGCTCGCGAGCCCGTTCGACTATCAGACGCAGGGCCTGCTGTACGTGCCGCGCAACCTGCCGCAGCCGTCGTCGCCGGCGTTTACCGACGCCGTATTCGACGCCGCGCTGCCGGCGATCGAGGCGTCGGGCGGTGGCGTCTTCATGCTGTGCACGACGCTGCGTGCGGTCGACCGGATCGCGTCGAAGCTGCGCGACGTGATCGAGTCGCGTGGCTGGAACATGCCGCTGCTGGTGCAGGGCGACGCCAGCCGCACCGAGCTGCTCGATCGCTTCCGTTCGTACGGCAATGCGATCCTCGTCGGCAGCCAGAGCTTCTGGGAAGGCGTGGACGTGCGCGGCGACGCGCTGTCGCTCGTCGTGATCGACAAGCTGCCGTTCGCGCCGCCCGACGATCCGGTGCTGGCCGCGCGGCTCGACGCGCTGACCAAGAAGGGCTTGAGCCCGTTCGCGGTTCACCAGCTGCCGCAGGCCGTGATCACGCTGAAGCAGGGTGCGGGCCGCCTGATTCGCGCGGAGACCGATCGCGGCGTGCTGATGATCTGCGACACGCGGCTCGTCGACAAGCCTTACGGCCGCCGGATCTGGCAGAGCCTGCCGCCGTTCAAGCGCACCCGCGAGATCGCGGTCGTGCAGGACTTTTTCGACGAGCATCGCGCGGAAAAGCGCGCATGACCGCCCCGCCGCCTGCTACGGGCGGCATCAACAAAAAACCCGGCTCGATGGCCGGGTTTTTTGTTGATGCACGGGCGTCGCTCAGAACTGCCACCACGACTTCTTCGTGCCGGGGCGCGAGTGGCCGGTGATGTACGGGCTGTCCGGGAAAGTCCCCGCGAGCACGCGCTTCGTGTCTTCCGCGAGCTCCGGCTGGTTCAGCTTGCCGTACGACAGGATCATGATGTGCAGCGCGTCCTCGATCGCCGGCGCGCCCTTGTAGTCCTTGATCGCGAGCTGCGCGCGGTTGATCGCCGCGACATAGGCGCCGCGCCGATAGTAGTAGTCGGCCGCGTGCACTTCGTGCGACGCGAGCGCGTTGACGATGTAGCGCATCCGGGCGGCGGCGTCCGGCGCGTACTTGCTCTTCGGGTAGCGGTCGACGACGACCTTGAACGCGTCGTACGATTCGCGCAGTGCCTGCGGATCGCGCTCGCTCATGTCCTGGCCGGAGAAGCGGCCGAACAGGCCGAGATCGTCGTTGAAGTGGATCATCCCCTTCAGGTAGTACGCGTACGGGATATCCGGGTGATCCGGGTGCAGCTGGATGAAGCGGTCGACGGCCTGGTCGGCGGCTGCCGCTTCGTTGTCCTTCCAGTTGCAGTACGCGACGTTGATCTGCGCCTGTTGCGCGAAATGGCCGAACGGATCGCGGCCTTGCAGCGATTCGAAATATTTCGCGCACTTGCCCCAGTCGCCACCGGACAGTGCGTCCTGGGCCTCTGAGTATAATTTGTTGTTCGACCAGGTAGCCGTCTCGTCCTGCTTCTGCGGCAAGCCGTGGCAGCCGGCGATGAGGGCCGCGGCCGCTACCACCGCAGCTCGGGCGGCGACGGTTTTGGCCGTACGTTTGGTCGAATTCATCATGCTCGCATGTCCTAGCTTCAAGTCTCGGTGACCCAGTCTAAATGACCCGTTCAAGTTCGCAGAATGCCCCGCGGGGCAAGTCAAATCGCGAAGATTATAGCCCAAGCGATCGGCCCGCCGACGCTGCCTCGGGGGATTCCCCCGATGACGATCTGGCTGCAGGCGCGATGCAGCCGCCTGTGGTGCCGTCCGCGGCGGCCGACGAGGCGCCGCGCGTCGTCGAAGTGCCGCTGTCGCTGGCGGGTGAACGCCTCGACAAGGCGCTCGCCCAACTGTTCCCCGAATTCTCCCGCAGCCGCCTGCAGAGCTGGATCGAGGCGCAACGCGTGCTGGTCGACGGCGCGCCGGCGAAGATCCGCCAGCCGGTGCCGCTCGGCGCCAGGATCGAGCTCGTGCCCGACCTGCTGCCGGAGCAGCTGGCGTTCACGCCGGAGCCGGTGCCGCTCGACGTGATCTACGAGGACGACGCGCTCGTCGTCATCAACAAACCGGCGGGCCTCGTCGTCCACCCGGCCGCCGGCAACTGGAGCGGCACGATCCTCAACGGCCTGCTGCACCGCTACGGCGACGCGGCGGCCGGCCTGCCGCGCGCGGGCATCGTGCACCGGCTCGACAAGGAGACGTCCGGCCTGATGGTGGTTGCGCGCACACTCGCCGCGCAGACCGACCTCGTGCGCCAGCTGCAGGCGCGCACGGTGAAGCGCCGCTATTTCGCGCTCGTGTGGGGCACGATGCCCGAGGACGGCACGATCGACGCGCCGATCGGCCGCGATCCGCGCGAGCGCACGCGCATGGCCGTCGTCACCGGCGCGTCGGGCAAGCCCGCGCGCACGCATTTCCGCACGGTTGACACATGCATGTGGCAACGTCAGCCGGTGTCCGCGATCCAGTGCGACCTCGAAACCGGCCGGACGCACCAGATCCGCGTGCACTGCTCGCATGTCGGGCATCCGCTGCTCGGCGATCCGGTGTACGGGCGCGCGCGCGGCAAGCGCTCGGTCGCGCCGCTGCCGGACGGGTTCGCGCGGCAGGCGCTGCACGCATGGCGGCTCGGCCTCGTGCATCCGGTCACGGGCAAGACGATGCAGTGGCGCTGTCCGTTGCCGGACGACATGAACGCGCTCGTCGCGGCGCTGGGCTTCGGGCAGGGCGACGAGGAATTCGACGATGAAGACGGTGTCTACGACGATGACGATTTCGCCGGCGATTATCGGGATCACGACGAGGATCACGACGACGATTACGACGATGAGGAGGAGTGAGTGCCGATGACGAACCTGGCGCCGTTGACGTGGCAGGACTGCGTGCAGCCCGACTGGCAGGTGGCGCCGCGCGTGCGTGCGCTGATCACGACGCGCGACGGCGGCGTGAGCGAAGGCCCGTACGGGCGCCGGCAGGACGGCGCCGCGTTGCCGGGCGGGATGAATCTCGGCCTGCATACCGGTGACGATCCGGCCCATGTCGCGGCGAATCGCGCGCGCCTGCTCGCGCTGGCGGGGCAGGCGCGCGCGGCATGGCTCGAGCAGGTTCACGGCGCGCAGGTCGTGCGTGCGGACGAGGTGATCGAGGCCGCGCCGGCTGGCTCGGCGCCCGTGCAGGCCGACGCGAGCGTGACCGACCGCACGGGGGCGGTCTGCGTCGTGATGGTCGCGGATTGCCTGCCGGTGCTGCTGTGCGATGCGCAGGGCCGGGCGGTGGGCGCCGCGCACGCAGGCTGGCGCGGGCTCGCGGCCGGCATCGTCGAGCAGACCGCGGCGCGCGTCGCGGCGCTCGCCGGCGGCGCGACGGATGCGCTGCATGCGTACCTCGGGCCCGCGATCGGCCCGCAGGCGTTCGAAGTCGGCGCCGACGTGCGCGAGGCGTTTCTCGACACCGCTCCGCAGTCGGAGCATGATGAGACGCGGCAAGCGTTCGTCGCGATCGACGGTGCGCCCGGCAAGTACCTCGCCGATCTCCATGCGCTCGCGCGCCTGCGCCTCGCGCGCGCAGGCGTGGCGCACGTGAGCGGCCGGCGCGCGTGCACGGTCAACGAACCCGCGCGCTTCTATTCGTACCGGCGCGACCGCGTGACCGGCCGCATGGCGGCGGCGATCTGGCTGGCCGATTGAAAGCCGACTGAGGGCTGACCGCGTGCGTCTGCGCGCGCGGTTTGTTGCGTTGCGAAATCGGCTTATCTCGATATTGGCGCGGCAATGCGGCGTTGCATGGACAACCGAATGAATAATCGCGAAGTCAAGTCAATCAAAATGTTTTATGTTTCGCCGGAAGCCTTGTCCCGCCTGTTGCGCGCGGATTATCTTCGAGCAGAAATGTTCAGCGGTTTGATGCAGCGCTTCACATGGGGAAAACGATAATGATAAAAATACCGCACTGCGGCAGAATCTGGAGACGCCTCTCCAGAGCATGACGGCCCGGCTCGCAACCGGCACGCCGCGCGCGAGCAGGATTTCACGATTGACGCTCACGAATCACCGGTAAGGCAGGTAATGACAGCATCGAAAAATTCGTCGACGTCCGCTCAGGCGGGCACTTCCACGGGCAGCACCGGATTCGGTCAGGCTGCCCAGCCGATGCAGCAGATGTTCGAGGCATGGCTGAACGCGTGGCGCGGTTTCGCCGATCCGGCGCGCGCCGCAACGGCGTCGACCACTGCGAATCCATTCGCCGCATTCCAGTTCCCGACAGCGGTGCCGTTCCAGATGCCGTCGATGCCCGATCTGGGCGCCTTCGGCGGCCTGGCCTCGCCGTTCGCGGGGCTGAAGCTGCCGGTAGCCGCGATCCCGCCCGAACGGCTCCAGAAGTTGCAGGCCGACTATGCGCGCGACTGCATGACGCTGATGCAGCAGGCCGCCGCCGCGAAGCTCGAGTCGCCTGAACTGAAGGACCGCCGCTTCAGCGGGGATGCCTGGAAGGCGTCGCCCGCGCATGCATTCGCGGCCGCGTGGTACCTGCTCAACGCGCGCTACCTGCAGGAGCTGGCCGACGCGCTCGAGACCGACCCGAAGACGCGCGAACGCATCCGTTTCTCCGTTCAGCAATGGACGGCCGCCGCGGCGCCGAGCAACTTCCTCGCGCTCAATCCCGACGCACAGAAATCGATCCTCGAGACGCAGGGCGAAAGCCTGCGGCAGGGGATGATGAACCTGCTCGGCGACCTGCAGCGCGGCAAAATTTCGCAGACCGACGAATCGCAGTTCGTGGTCGGCAAGAACCTCGGGTGTACCGAAGGCGCGGTCGTCTACGAGAACGACCTGATCCAGCTGATCCAGTACGCGCCGAAGACGGACAAGGTGTTCGAACGGCCGCTCCTGATCGTGCCGCCGTGCATCAACAAGTTCTACATCCTCGACCTGCAGCCCGAGAATTCGCTCGTCGCGCATGCGCTGTCGAGCGGCCATCAGGTGTTCCTCGTGTCGTGGCGCAACGCCGATGCGTCGGTCGCGCACAAGACGTGGGACGACTACATGAACGAAGGGCTGCTCGCGGCGATCGACGCCGTGCAGCAGGTCAGCGGCCGCGAGCAGATCAACACGCTCGGCTTCTGCGTCGGCGGCACGATGCTCGCGACCGCGCTGTCGGTGCTCGCCGCGCGCGGCGAACATCCGGCCGCGTCGATGACGCTGCTGACCGCGATGCTCGACTTCACCGACACCGGCATCCTCGACGTGTTCGTCGACGAGGCGCACGTGCAGATGCGCGAGCAGACCATCGGCGGCAAGAACGGCGCCGCGCCGGGACTGATGCGCGGCGTCGAGTTCGCGAACACGTTCTCGTTCCTGCGGCCGAACGACCTCGTGTGGAACTACGTCGTCGACAACTACCTGAAGGGCCGCACGCCCGCCGCGTTCGACCTGCTGTACTGGAACAGCGACTCGACGAGCCTGCCGGGGCCGATGTACGCGTGGTACCTGCGCAATACCTATCTCGAGAACAGGCTCCGCGTGCCGGGTGCGCTGACGGTGTGCGGCGAATCCGTCGACCTGTCGCGCATCGACGTGCCGACCTTCATCTACGGGTCGCGCGAGGATCACATCGTGCCGTGGCAGACGGCCTACGCATCGACGTCGATCCTGACGGGCCCGCTGAAGTTCGTGCTCGGCGCGTCGGGTCACATCGCGGGCGTGATCAATCCGCCGGCGAAGAAGAAGCGCAGCTACTGGGTCAACGACAGCGACCTGCCCGCATCGGCGGACGACTGGTTTGCCGGTGCGACCGAGCAGCCCGGCAGCTGGTGGACGACCTGGGTCGAGTGGCTCGACCAGTACGGCGGCCGCAAGGTCGCGCCGCCCGCCAAGCCCGGGAGCGAGCAGTTCCCGGTGATCGAGCCGGCGCCGGGTCGCTACGTGTTGCAGCGCGATTGACGAAAACCGGACAGCGGCGCACGCTGTCCGATGCACCGCAGTTTTTTTAACAGGGCCGGTAGCGATGCGCCGTGTCGTGCGGGCCCGGAGGAAACGGAAATGACGGACGTAGTGATCGTATCGGCCGCGCGGACCGCGGTCGGCAAATTCGGCGGCTCGCTCGCGAAGATCGCGGC